>JAWLGG010000046.1:0-11541 GCA_041685155.1 Chromatocurvus sp. | reverse complement strand
CCCGGTCATCACTGCACTGCATGGTTCTTCAACAGCCGGGGGAGCTTATATGCCTGGCTTGTCTGACGTTGTGATTGCGGTTCGCCGTCGAGGCAAGGCGTTTCTCGCCGGGCCACCGTTACTGAAGGCGGCGACTGGCGAGATCGCGAGTGATGAAGAGCTTGGCGGCGCCTCGATGCATGCAGAAACGTCAGGTCTTGTGGAGCATTTGGCAGAGGATGACACAGATGCCATCCGGATCCTGCGAGAAGTGGTCGCCCGGTTGCACTGGGGGGATGGCAAGCTAGCACCGCGCACTGCCGATTTCGTCGAACCCCTGTACGAGCCGGCTGAGCTGGCGGGTGTGGTGCCACTCGATTACCGCACACCCCTCGATGTGAGAGAGGTCATTGCACGACTTGTCGACAGCTCTGATTTCATTGAGTTCAGTTCGCGGTACGGCGCTCAAACGGTGTGCATCGAGGCGCAAATTCACGGCTACCCAGTGGGCTTCATTGGTAACAACGGACCAATAGATAATCAGGGTGCGACCAAAGCCTCCCATTTCATTCAGCACTGCTCACAGGTGAATACTCCGCTGATCTTTCTGCAGAACACAACGGGATTCATGGTCGGGCGCAGCTATGAGATGGGCGGCATGATCAAGCACGGTTCGAAAATGATTCAAGCGGTGTCAAATGCGACGGTTCCGCGCATTACCCTGATGATCGGCGCCAGCTTTGGCGCAGGCAACTTCGGCATGTGCGGCCGTGGATATGATCCTGATTTTCTGTTGGCTTGGCCCAACGCAAAAATCGGTCTGATGGGCCCGGAGCAGGCAGGGTTAACCATGCGCGCCGTGTCTGAGGCGGCTGCTACCCGCAAAGGGGAGGCTATCAACGAGGCGGCAATGGAGGAGTATGAGAAGCAGATCGCTCATCTGATCGAAAGTCAGTCCGACGCATTCTATACGTCCGGGCGCCTTATTGATGACTCTGTCATTGACCCGAGGGATACACGCAAGGCGCTGGCCTTCCTGTTGCAGACCCTGGATGAAGCCAGCTCTATCAACCTGAATCCAATCAGCTTCGGCGTGCCTCGCCATTAAGGCTGCGACAATTGTCTGCCCAAGAATATCTGGAGAAAAGTATGAGTGACGAGATTCTGGTAGAAGATACAAACAATGTTCTATACGTTACCTTGAATCGCCCCGAACTTCGCAACCCACTTTCAGATGTAGTCCTTGATCGCCTTATGCAGATCACGCGCAATATACGCAAAGGACTGCGGGCCGTTGTGCTGCGAGGCGCAGGTGGCATGTTCTGCGCTGGCGGTGACATCAAGCAATTCAAGTCCGCTTTGCAGGGCGCGCCTGCAGAGGAAATAGCCCGTTATAACCGACGCTATGGAGATATCCTGCGCCGCCTCAACGAAATCCCAGTGCCGGTAATCTCTGCAGTGGAGGGGGCGGCTATCGGTGGCGGCATGGGCCTTGCGGCAATCGCGGACATCACCATTGCGGAACGCAATGCCAAATTTGCGCTCACCGAAACCAAACTCGGGCTACCGCCCGCACAAATCTGTGCTTTTGTGGTTGATCGCATTGGGACTCACAACGCCCGCCGTCTGATGCTTACAGCTGCTCGGTTTGGCGTGGAAGAGGCGGTTCGGATCGGATTAGTAGACGAAGTGACAGACGATGTCGACTCTGCCATTAAGGCGACCCTTGACAGCATCAGCCTGTGTGGACCTGATGCCAATGCAATGACCAAACAGCTGGTCGCTGCGACACAGAAAATGCCGCTTGATGAGCTGCTTGATTACGCAGCTGAGATGTTCGCTGCTGCCATGCTTTCTGCAGAGGCCTGCGAGGGAGTACAGTCCTTCATCGACCGGCGCGAGCCCGCCTGGGCGGAGCAATAGCGATGAAACTGCTGGTTGCCAATCGCGGCGAAATTGCTTTGCGGATTTTCCGTACTGCAAAGGAACAAGGCTGCACTACCATCGCAGTTTACTCCTCAGCAGACGCCAATGCCCCTCATGTTCAGGTGGCAGATGAGGCAGTGCTGATCGGTCCGCCGCCCCCGCTGGAGTCCTACCTCAATGTCCCGAGAATCATTGATGCAGCATTAAAAACCGGGGCTACTGCAATACATCCCGGCTACGGCTTCCTGTCGGAGAATGCCGAGTTCGCCAGGGCCTGTGTTGAAGCTGGCATAACGTTCGTCGGACCAAGTGCCGATGTGATTGAGCTCATGGGCGATAAATCTGCCGCCAAACTGCGCATGAGGGCTGCTGGCGTACCCCTTCTGGATGGCTATAACGGAGATGATCAGAGTCACGAGCGGCTGATTGCAGAGGCAGAGCGAATCGGACTTCCTTTAATGGTGAAGGCTGCCTTTGGTGGCGGTGGCAAGGGAATGCGTCTAGTCAGGTCCGGCAAGGATCTGATCAACTCCCTGGACGCTGCGTGTCGGGAGGCAGCGAGCGCCTTTGGCTCCGGCAAACTAATACTCGAACGTGCCCTATTGGAGCCTCGCCATATCGAGATACAGGTATTGGCCGACAGCTATGGGCACGTGGTCGCACTGGGTGATCGTGACTGCTCGGTGCAGCGTCGCCACCAGAAAGTCGTAGAGGAGGCACCGAGCCCGGCCCTCGACGACTCTCTGCGACGGAACATGATGGATGCCGCCGTACGCGCTGCCGAGGACATAGGATACGTGGGAGCGGGCACCGTCGAATTTCTGGTCGATGAAGATGGCACCTTTGCTTTCCTCGAGATGAATACTCGACTGCAGGTCGAACACCCAGTGACGGAAATGACAACAGGCATAGACCTGGTCGAATGGCAGTTGCGGATCGCTGCGGGCCAGCATCTCAGCTTACGCCAGGAGAATATCATACTGAAAGGTCACGCCATTGAAGTGCGTCTCTATGCTGAGGACCAGGATTTTATACCGTCAGCCGGCAGAATCGAGCGCTGGATCAGTCCTTCAGATTCCCGCGTTCGCATCGATTCCGGTATCTGCTCGGGCTATGAGGTGAGCACCCATTACGACCCTATGCTGGCAAAAATTATCGCCCACGGTGATACCCGGGAGGAGGCGCGCCGGCGGTTGATCACGGCGCTGGAGCGCACTGCGGTGCTCGGGATTTTGACCAACCGCAGTTTCCTGATAGAAGTGCTCAGAGATCCCCGGTTTGTTTCTGGTGCTTTCAGCACAGCATTCCTCACGGAGCATACACCGGAAGTGAATCTGGCAACGCCGAAGCAGATTGCCGGTGCGGCGCTTGCCTTGCATCAGGAGCGTGAGCGCCTCGCGCAGCTAAGATCCCCGGGATTGTCCGGTTGGACGAATAATGCTGAGCAACGGACTGCATTGCGCGTTTCTCACGGGGAGCAGATCGAGAACGTGGTACTTGTCCGCACGACCGAAGGTCTTGCCGTCCAGGTTAACGATGTACCTATGGAAGACGTTCCGGCTCCGTCGGCATTCTGGACCGACAACAATCGAGTCCTGGCCACCTTCAGTGGCGTGGACATAGAACTTACCGATGTTTCCCTGGCGCCGCCTGTGTCCGCGGACGAGGCGGCATCCGGAATTATCCGTTCACCATTTCACGGCATGGTTCGGATGGCTTTTGTCAGGGAGGGTGACCACGTGCAAGTTGGTGACAAGCTGATCGCCGTCGAAGCAATGAAGATGGAACACTCTATCCTGGCGGAGGTTAACGGGACAGTTGCCAGTATTATCGCGGCAGGTACCCAGGTGGCTGCGCAGGAACTGCTGGTGCGCATTGAAGAGTACGGAAGCGATGCCTAGAACAATTACGATTGGTGGTGCGGCCGGCATGTGGGGAGATTCCTCACTAGCCACCCCGCAACTCCTGGCTCGCGGTGGGTGCGACTATATCGTCTACGAGGGCCTGGCCGAAATCACCATGGCAATCCTGACCAAGGCACGTAGCAGGGATGCTTCCAGCGGCTATGCAAAAGACCTGATCCATATAATCGGGGCCAACCTCGCCGGCTTCAAGGCACAGGGAATCAGGGTGGTTACCAATGCAGGTGGTGTGAATCCCTCCGCAGCTGCTGTCGCGCTGAAGGAGCTCGCCCGAGAGGCCGGTGTTGAACTGAGAATCGGCACAGTCTCAGGGGACGACGTTATCGATCTTATCGATGACCTGCCGGAATCCACCATCAGTGCCAATGCATATTTAGGTGCTCGTCCCATTGCCGCCGCGCTGAGCGCGGGCGCCGATGTCGTCATCACCGGCCGGGTAGTCGACAGCGCCCTGGTGCTGGGGCCACTGATTCACGAGTTTGGCTGGGACGTTGAGGACTACGACAGGCTGTCCAGCGGAAGCCTGGCAGGCCACCTGCTAGAGTGTGGCCCTCATTCGACCGGCGGTCTCCTGACTGACTGGCAGGATACCCGAAGCTGGGCCAATCCCGGTTATCCCATTGCCGATGTGGCGGAAGACGGCAGTTTCTCGATTACCGCATCCGGCGAATCCGATGCGCTGATCGACCGTCGAACCATCGCTGAGCAGATCGTATATGAGATCGGCGATCCAACGGCATACCTGCTACCCGATGTCGCCTGCGATTGGACACAGGTGACGTTGGAAGAGACCGGTAACAACACAGTAGCGGTATCCAATGCCCGCGGCCGCCCCCCAACACCGACGCTGAAAGTTTGCGCGCAGATTCCAGATGGTTTCAGGGCTGCGGTACAGTACTTTGTGGGTGGAACTGACGCTGTTCTGAAAGCCAAGCGCGCTGGCGAGCAGATAGTGGAGCGCGGACGCAAGTTGCTCGTTGCAAAAGGCTTCACTGATTTTCGTGACGTCAACGTACACGCCGTGGGTTCGGAAGCGACATACGGTAAACACGCACTCACTCCAACGAGCAGGGAATCCCTGCTCTGGGTGAGTGTGCACCACGATGAGGCCGCCGCCGTGACAGCGTTCGTCCGCGAGTTTCCTTCCATAGGACTGGCAGGGCCTCCCGGTATGGGTGGAGCGGCCGGGGGCGGACTGCCTAAGCCATCTCCCGTGCTTCGAATTCAGGAGTACTACCTACCGAGGCACCTGGTGGAAGTGAGTGTCGAGGTGGAAGGAGAAAGCCTGAGCTGGGAAGACGTTCCGGCAAGCGCGTGTTGTGCCATCGAGTCCCGAGGACCCGATCTGCTGCCAGAGTGCAGTAATGCTAATGGACCTGGCAAGGTCGTACCACTTGTCGCGATCGCTCATGGCCGCAGCGGCGACAAGGGCGCCAGCATCAACATAGGTGTGATTGCCCGGCGACCAGAATTTATCGACTTGATCGCTTCTCAGCTTACTGCAGAAGCAGTTGCCGACTGGCTCAGTCATCTCGGGGCATCGCGAGTAGATCGCTACGCAATCCCTGGATTTGACGCGGTTAACTTCCTGCTGACAGAGGGTTTGGGCACCTCCGGTGCCGCGTCCCTACGTATTGACCCACAAGGCAAAGCTGTTGCCCAGCAGTTGCTGGAGTTTCCTATCACCATTCCTACATACCTTGAGGCCCTGTTATGACACTAAGCCTGGAGCATGAACAATTCCGCGAGTCGTTACGCCGTTACATAGAACAAAGTATTAACCCCAATATTGACGAGTGGGAAAAAGCACAGATGATGCCGCTCCACGAAATCATCAGTGATATGGCAAAGTACGGCTTCATAGGTTTGGAGTACGATCCGGAGTTCAACGGTCAGGGCGTCGATCACTTGTTTACCATGGTGCTGGCCGAGGAACTCGGACACGTGAACAACGGCGCATTCCCCATGGCCTTCGGGTCACATGTGGCAATGGCGACACCGTCACTCCATGCACATGGCAGTAAAGAGCTCAAGCAGCAGTTTCTCGCACCGGCGATGACCGGGGAGATGGTTGCCGCCGTGGCAGTTACGGAGCCGGATGCAGGCTCGGATGTATCTGCCCTGCGCACCACTGCTAAGCGGGATGGCAACGACTGGGTAATTTCCGGCTCGAAGATGTACATCACCAACTCTCTACAGGCGGACTGGATTTGCCTGCTGGCGCGCACCAGTGAAGACAGCAAAGGCTACACCGGTATGAGCCAGATTATCGTACCGACCCCTATCAAGGGCCTTGAAATACAAAAGCTAAAAAAGCTCGGCATGCACGCGTCCGACACGGGCATCCTGCACCTGGACGCAGTTCGTGTACCTGTTTCCAACACGATCGGTGAGATCGGCCGTGGATTTCAGCAGCAGATGTCACAGTTTGTGATGGAGCGCATGTTCGCCTGCTACTCCATGCCCGTCGTTGCGAGGGTGGCTCTGGATCGAACGAAAGACTACGCCAGCGAGCGCAAGGTATTCGGCAAACCCCTGACCCATAATCAGCACCTCGCCTATACTTTTGCAGATCTGGCGGCACAGACCGACCTGATCCAGGTGTACAACCGCCAGATTGCGCTCGACTACCTGGCAGGGCACAACGTCACTAAAGCCGCCACTGTTTCAAAACTCAAGGGCGCCCGCCTGGTGCGTGAGATAGCGGACTGGTGCCTTCAGGTCCACGGCGGAATGGGCTATATGGAGGAATGCTGGACGGCGCGCTTCCTGCGTGACCAGCGATTGCTTAGCATCGGTGGTGGGGCTGACGAAGTCATGTTACGCGTTCTCTCACAAATGGAAGGTTTCACAGACTGACCTCGCTTTGGTCCGCACAGCGACTCCCGGAGGGCCGCAGCACAAGCACCGTGCGCCGCGTTGCACTCGCTTGAATTGGCGACGGCCAGTCCTGCACTCGCGCGCCTCGCTCACAGTGCTTGTGCTGTGGCTGAGTATTACCGAACTTACCGCGTGGCCCACTAGACGGTGCTCTGGCCTGTCGGAAGCTCATCAATGCGGCCGCTTCCAATAAACCAGGAAACGAACTGTATCGTTACGAGAGATATGGGCTTTCACGGCACCTTTTGAGGTATGACGGGGCGCTTTAAGCAGCGTCAATTGTTATTAGGAAGCATTATGCAAGCAAGGAGAGAAAGAACGGACATGGCATCACAAGGCCCACTATCAGGGGTTCGCATTCTCGAACTGATGGGAATCGGCCCCGCCCCCTTTTGTGGCATGCTACTGGCCGATCTAGGCGCCGATGTCGTGGTCGTCGACCGTGTTCAGCGCAATAAGGATGATTTTCATCTCGAGTCAAGCTCTATAACCAATCGCAACAAACGGATAATAAGGTTGGATTTAAAGAGCCCCGAGGGCATTGAGACCTTGCTCGAGCTCGCAACGCACTCCGATGCTCTTATCGAGGGTATGCGACCGGGGGTAATGGAAAGGCTCGGGATCGGACCGGAGGTTTTACTGGAGCGAAACCCCAAACTGGTATTCGGCCGGATGACGGGCTGGGGGCAGGGCGGCCCACTGGCCCATGCGGCGGGTCACGACCTGAACTATCTCGCGCTGTCGGGAGCATTGTGGTACTCCGGCCAGCCCGGAGAACCTCCCCTCTCTCCTCCCAGTGTTATCGGCGATGTTGGCGGTGGCGCTCTCTACCTGGCAGTCGGTCTTCTCTCCGCCATCATGCATGTCCGCAACGGCGGCCAAGGACAGGTGGTTGATGCCGCCATCGTGGACGGTAGCGCCCATATGCTGAGCCTGCTGCTGGATCTCAAGGCCATTGGACAGTTCGTGAACGAACGGGGCAAGAGCATTCTTGATGGCCCCCACTGGTACTCTACCTATCGATGCGCCGACGGGGAATATATCTCCATCGGTGCTCTTGAGCCGAAGTTCTACGAAGAATTGCTCCGCAGGCTCGATTTGGAGGATGATCCGGATTTCGCAAATCACTACGACGCCAGTTGCTGGCCTGAACTCAAGTACCGCCTGTCAAAATTGTTTGCACAACATAGCCGTGAGCACTGGCGCGATCTTCTGGAGGGGTCGGACGCCTGTTTCGCGCCTGTACTGAATGTCGACGAAGCGGCATCTAATGATCACATGGCAGCGCGTGGCATATATATCAAGGACCAAAGGGGCTGTTTGCAGCCTGCTCCTGCGCCGCGATTTTCTGTGACTCAGACTACCATACCCACCTTCGGCAGGAGTGCACAGACATCTGAAATTCTGGAGCATTGGCGCGATTCACACTGACACCTTGCACATACCAAGCAGGACCCGAAAAATATCCCATTGCATTAGCTCAGACTGGGTCTGACAGGTGGCGGAGTGAGGAGGGTGTGCGGCAATCCACTTAAGCCCGCGACGTGTTGTTGAAGCTGAATTCTCGCGGCATGAACGCGCCGTAGCTGGCGATCGGCGACGGCGGCATGGGGTTCTGGGAGGCGCTGGACACGGTGGACGGCGACACCCTCCAGCAACGGTGCTGGATATACAGGATGGTAAAAATTCAGAACTGTTTGCCGATGTCCCTGCAGCTCGAAGCCAGGCAGGCGTTGAGTGCCATCTGGCAGATCCGCTTGATACACGATATGACGACAAGCTTCGAGGGTCACATTTCACGCCACGCTGTTGTCACGTTACCAATCGTCTCTTCCGCACGGCGCAGCATGCACAGCCCGCTCCGACCCACACGATACATGCCCTGAGCAGCGCCGGGGCTGCTCATATTCCGGCGAGCGCGTTTGGCGCTGATCACCGGAAATGCTTTGCCACAATCGAATCCGTTGCGCCTGAAAAGATTGTCTTGCCGCCAAGAATAGTCTCCAGAACCTGTATATCCTTGATCTTCATTGGATTGACATGGGCGACGGACATCGGGTCGTCAGAAAGCACCACGAAGTCCGCCAGCTTCCCAGCCTCGATAGTGCCCTTCAGGGTCTCGTGATGGTACTGCCATGCGGCTTCGCTGGTGATCGCCCTGACGGCTTCCAGCGCAGTGATCCGCTGCTCTGGCCCTATGGTCTTTCCGCCGCTGGAAACACGGTTGACGGCAGACCAGATCATCTGTATTCCATCGATCGGCGTGACGGGACTGTCCGTGTGTGTAGTCGCGCGAACGCCGTTATCCAGCGCGCTGCGCAGTGGGCTCATATGGTCGGCCCGCCCCGCTCCAAGAAAGACTTCCCGGTGACGATCGCCCCAATAGAAGGTGTGGCCAACGAAAAATGATGCTGAAACATCAAGGGCGGCCATCTGTACAAGCTGATCCGGACGTGAAAATTGCGCGTGCTGTATCGTGTGTCGTGCGTCCTCCCGCGGGAATGCTCTCTGGGCTGCTCCAATGGCATTCAACGCGTCCTGAATCCCCTGGTCGCCATTACCGTGGATCGTGATCTGCCAGCCCTCCCGGTGCAGGGCAGCCACGGTGGAACGAAACGCTTCGTCGTCATCCCAGTAAGGAAAGCCGCGATAGCCAGCCCCGTCGTGGGGGCGCAAGGTGGTGTAGGGCTGGCTGAAGTGTGCGGTATACCCCTGTGGAGAGCCATCTATCTGAAGTTTTGCCGGCCCCAGGGTGAGCATGTGGCGGCCGTCACTCAGATCGGTTCCTGACGTGACCGCCGGGAACTCTCTGGCTTCCTCCAGCCTGTTCGTTCGCGGCCAAACCTCGAGCCTGACAAACAGGTCGCCGCTATCGATGGCCGGTCTGTATAGCGAGTCGATAAGTGCGCTGTCCCTGACATTATCTGTCGCCGTGGTGAAGCCGGCGGCGGCCCAGCGCTCAGATGCCCGACGCAAAGCCAGGCGTGCCTGCTCCGGAGCGGGTGCCGGTACTATATCGTTCAGCAGCGTTCGGGCGTTTCCTTCCATAACGCCAGTCGGTTCGCCCGTTTCCGAATCCTTGACTATACGCCCTCCGTCAGGATCGGGGGTGTCGCTGGTGATGCCCGCGACCTCAAGGGCCCTGGAATTTCCCACGCTCAGGTGCCCGGAAATATGCGTGATCACTACCGGACGCCTGGTCGTGACCCGGTCGAGATCGTGCCGATCAGGATGGCGCTTCTCCGCTAGCAAAGTATCATCGTACCCAAGCCCGCGAAGCACCGGCGCATCGGGTTTTTCCGCTGCCTCACTACGTAGCACCGAGAGCAGCGCGTCGATGGTGGTAACGGTGCCCATCGGTGGTGGCGTCAGATTGCCATAGAGCCCTGCCACCAGCCCTGCGCCCAACATGTGGCTGTGCGTATCGATGAAACCCGGCAGCATGGTTTTGCGCCCAAGCTCCCGTAGTACGGTACTTTCATCGGCCAATGGCATGACATCCGCAAGCGAACCGACCGCGGTGATCACGCCGTCCCGAACAGCCACGGCTTCGGCATAGAGCCTGTCATCAACCATTGTGACTATGTTGCCGGTGTAGATGGTTTCAGGTGCCTGTGCAGTCGAAAAGACGGCATGGCTTGTCAGCGCGACAACAGCAACGCACTGGTGAATGAAGCCTCTCAGCAACAGCGAGCGCTTTACCGGTCTCGGGGCAATTTTCATATCCACTCCTTTTTCAACACCAAAGCGACGCTGTCAGTCACCACCTATACCCGGACTTTCCAGGATCCCTCGAATATGCCTGGCATCACAGTGAGGCCTGTTCAAAGGTCTCGGGCCTGGCGCCGCCCTGGCGGTTGTGCCGCCGCTTTCGATCATAGAAGACTTCAACGTAATCGAACACATCCGCCCGCGCCAGTTCGCAGGTTTTGTATCTACTTTAGTCAGTCCAGTTTGATGCCGAGACCTTCTGCGGCCTTGCCGATCATTTTCCCGGTCTGCTCAAAAGCCGCCTTGAGCGCCCGCTCGCCATCGGTAGCGGCAATCGCCTCCCAGTGCCTGGCGATCCCCTCGGGCGACTGATCTTCCGGTGACAGCCACATGCCATCGCTTTCGACAATGCGTGACACGGCGAAACTGCCCGCACCGGCTGCCAGAATAGTGTGTGTAGGTGAGTCTTCACTGACCAGATAAAGCACGGCGGGCGTGACTGTTTCCGGTGTCAGTATCTCGAAGACTTTTTCTGGCATCAGGCCCTCGGTCATGCGCGTAGCGGCTGTCGGTGCCAGGGCATTGACCCGGATGTTGTACTTGGCCCCCTCCTGAACAAGGGCGTTCATCAGGCCGATAACACCCATTTTTGCGGAACCATAGTTGGCCTGCCCGAAATTGCCGTAAAGGCCGGATGATGAGGTTGTCACGACAATACGGCCGTGCTCCTGCGCTTTCATGATGTCCCAGACGGCCTTGGTGCAGAAGACCGTGCCCATCAGGTGCACATCAACCACCAGCCGGAAATCCTCCATGCTGCCCTTGCTGAAGCTCTTGTCGCGCAAAATCCCGGCATTGTTGACCAGAATATCGATACGACCCCACTTCTCCATTGTCTGACTCACCATGGCATTGACTTCATCTTCCTTCGCCACGTTGGCGCCATTGGCAATCGCCTCACCGCCGGCAGCCTGGATCTCGGCTACAACAGCGAGTGCCGCGTCACTCGAACCACCGGTACCATCCTTACTGCTGCCGAGGTCATTCACCACGACTTTCGCGCCGCGCTTTGCAAGCTCGATGGCGTGGCAGCGTCCCAGGCCCTGGCCAGCACCGGTCACAA
>JAWLGG010000506.1:0-2800 GCA_041685155.1 Chromatocurvus sp. | reverse complement strand
CGCCTGGCGGCCCTGTTCAAGTATGTCGAGCAGCTGGAGCAGCTCCCCGACTTCATGATCGAGGCCCGGGAAAATACCCTGCGACTGGTCTTCCCCCCGGGCTGGCTCGACCAGCAGCCGCTGACGATGCAGGAGCTGGACCAGGAACAGCGCACCTTTCGCAAGCTCGACCTCGCTCTGGAGATCGGCTAGCGGGCCTCAGCGCCGGGGCGCGCGACCGCACCTCGATTCCGGGCAGTACCCGTAATCGCGTGCCCCGGCAGGACACGCGCAGCGTGGGGCTCAACGATAGACGCGACCGCCCTTCATGACGAAGTCGACATTCTCCAGCAGGGTGATGTCCTGCAGCGGATCACCCTTCACCGCAACGATGTCCGCGTACCTGCCAGCCTCCAGCGTGCCCAGGTCATCGGTGGCGCGCAGCAGCGTCGCCGCATTGATCGTGGCGGCGCGGATGGCCTCCAGCGGCGGCATGCCCGCCTCCACCATGAAGGTGAATTCGCGGCCGTTGGCACCGTGGGGCGAGACGCCGGCGTCCGTGCCGAATGCGATCCTGACGCCACTTTTCCAGGCTTCGGCGAAGGTATCCTGGATCTGCGGCCCGACGGAAGCCGCCTTCGGGCGCACCACCTCCGGCAGCTTGCCGTCGATCTCGGCGAGGTCCGCCACCCATTTGCCCGCGGAGATGGTCGGCACATACCAGGTGCCGTTGCGCTTCATCAGGCGGCGCGCCTCATCGTCCATGAAGGTACCGTGCTCCACCGAATCGACACCCGCACGGATGGCCCGCTTCATTCCCTCGGCACCGTGGGCGTGCACCGCCACCACGAATCCATAGTCCTTCGCGGTGGCCATGACCGCCTCGAGCTCGGCGTCGTTGAACTGCGGGTTGGAGCCGCTTTTCGCCAGCGACAGCACGCCGCCGGTCACCGTCAGCTTGATGACATCGCTGCCATCCTTGTAGCGCTGGCGCACGGCCTTGGTTGCATCCGCCGCACCGTTGACCACGCCCTCGGCGGGACCCGGATTCCCGCGCAGGTCGAAGCGCAGGCCGTTGGTGGGGTCCGCATGACCGCCGGTGGTGGCGATGGATTTGCCGGCGGCAAAGATCCGCGGCCCGTCCACATAGCCCTTGTCAATCGCGTCGCGCAGACCGAGCAGCGCCTCGACGCTGCTGGCGCCAAGGTCGCGCACCGTGGTGAATCCCGCCAGCAGCGTGCGCTCGGCGTAGACCGTTGCGCGCAGGGCGTAGTCGGCGGAGTTGAGGTAGAAGCGATCGGTGTAGCTGCCCGGCGGATCCAGCTCGTGATCCAGGTGCACGTGGGTATCGATAAAACCGGGCATGACAGTGTGCTCGCGCAGGTCGATGACCTCGGCGCCCTCGCGTTCCACGTAACCGGACTCCATACCGGTAATGCGCTCGTCCGTGACCAGGATGGACATCTCCTCGACAACGCGGCCTTCCACCACATCGACCACCCGGCCAGCGTGCAGGACGGTATCGGCGGCGGACGCGGCAGGCGCGATGGCGGACCAGGCACAGGTCGCCAGGAGCAGCGCCGTCAGGCGCTTGAATTGCAGCATGCTGTTGTTCCTCTGTTGCATGGATTGAGTCTTGCGCGGTGCACTGCACGAGAAGACCAGGCTTGTCGGAACCTACAGATTGACCCAGCTGTTCAGCGCCCGCAGACGGAACACTGTACCACGGTAATCGAGCACCACGGAGTCGGGGAGAATCTCCTGCACGCGCACGCCCGCGGTGCTGTCACCCCTGCGGCGGCGCTCGCGATTGATGAACACGCTGGATTCGCCGCCCGCCGCGCGGTAGTCATGCTGCGAGTAGATCAGCGTGGGAATGCTGTCGCGGACCGCCTGCGACAGGTCCTCGAGCATCGGTGCCGGGTGCTCGGCGAGGCCTAGGTTGTCCATGGCGGCCTCCGCCCGGGCGACCATGGCCTCCACCGCCGGCTCGCCTGTCTGTTCCTTGCCGCCCTCATCCGGACGGGCGTCGGCGACCGCATCCGATTCCCGGGGGCGCGCTTCCAGGGGCCTCTCCCGGGGCGCCGTGGCAACCGCCGGCGTGGACGCCGCGCGCGCCTCACGGTAAAGGCTGCTCACCCGGGTCCCCGACGGGTCGGGGACCGTGACAGCGACCGGCTTATCCTGCGATGGCGCTGTTGCCGGCTGCGCGGCAGGCACCTCCAGCGCCGGAGGCTGCTCGGGCGGCGCGGCGACCGCGGGCTCGGCTCCCGGCATCCGCGATATCCACAGCCAGGCAATCGCCGCCAGTGCGCAGGCCAGGGCCAGCAGCAGAAACGCCACCCAGGGGACACCCGCGCTCGCGGCCGCCGACGCATCCGCCGCGGGCAGCACAGGGTCGGCGGCGTGCGCCTCGCGCTCGCGGCGCGAGCGGTCCAGGGCATCGAGAATGAAGGACATGGCCGGCTACCTCAGTCGGGCGTCGGGGCGCGGGGCCAGTCGCCGCGCTCCTGCAGGACAGCCAGGCGTGCGCGCAGGCCGGCGCCCCGGGGAATACGACCCACCGCCAGGTTCAGCTGTCGCAGCGTCTGCTCGCCGACCAGGCCATCCGCGGCGAGCCCGTGCTCGCGCTGGAACAGCCTGACCCGCTCCGCCAGCTGCAGCGTGAACCGATCCACGGTCAGGGGTTGTGACTGGCCATCGAGGGTCGCAAACAGCTGCGCGACGGCCGCCACCGCGGGACCGCGATCACCGGGTCCCAGTACCCGGTCGAAGCCGGGGGGAGCGACCCACAGGTAGCGATAGCCACCCCGCCACAGTG
>JAWLGG010000505.1:0-2803 GCA_041685155.1 Chromatocurvus sp. | reverse complement strand
AGCGGTCCTCCAGCTCGTTTGACAGCGGCATGGCCCACAGCGGGCCACGGTCGGTCCTGAAGGCATAGGGCATGTCGTCGTTGACCCAGTCGGCGAACCAGGTCACGCCGTTCGCCGCCAGCAGCTCCGGTGTCTGCGGGCTTTCGTTGCGCGCCGGGCTGATCCAGCCGCTCACCGGCTGCCCGCTGATGTCCCGCAGACGGTTCAGTGAGTCGGCCACCAGCACCGCCTCCTCTTCCGGGTCCTGCCCGCCGTAATGCAGCGCATCCATGTGCCAGCCGTGGCAGGCAATCTCGTCGCCGCGCTCGCGCAGGACATCCATCAGGTAGGGCAGGCGTTCGGCCAGGCGCGTGTTGACGGCAAACGTCGGCGTCACGCCGTGGCGGTCGATCGCCTGCAGGCAGCGGAAGATGCCGACCCGGTTGCCGTAGTCGCGCAGGGTGAAATGTCGCAGGTCCGGGTAGGGCATGGTCATGCCCCCCGGCGGGGCAAACGGCTTGCCACGCTGGTTCAGCGGGAAAAACTGCAGGCACACGTTCACCCACAGCGCCAGGCGGGCGCCTCCGGGCCAGGTAACCGGCGGGCGCTGCGACAGCATGGACCAGTCGTAGCGGTCGTGGTCCATGCCGTACTGCCGGCGGGGATACTCCAGGAAGCTGTCATCCAGTGCCATGGTCAGTTCGCCTCCTGCCGCGCGATGGCGTCCAGCGCCACGTCGTAATAATGTTCCCGGTAGTAGTCGGCGATCTCCCGCCCCGTGGTGACCCAGACGTCGCTGTGTCCGGTGATGTATTCGAGTGCCTCCTCGAAGGCGCGCAGGCGATGGGGGCAGCTCACCTGGTAGTTGTGGGTCGGTATGCACATTACCGTGCCACTCTGTGCACCCTCCGCGTACAGGCGGTCAAAGCAGTCGCGCAGCATCCGGCCGTAGCGGCGCGGCTCCACCTTGTTCACCACGTAGGCAATGGTGTCGTTCATTTCCAGCGAGTAGGGGATGGAGATAAAGCGCTGTCCCCCCCGGGTATGCACAGGGGTCGGCTGGTCGTCGTGGAACAGGTCGCAGGTGTAGAGGCCGCCGGCCTCGGCAAACAGGTCGATGGTCTGTTCCGAATGCGACAGGGCCGGTGCCAGATAGCCCGCCGGGCGGCTGCCGGTGTGTCGCTCGATGGTGTCCATGGAGTCCAGGATCATCCGCCGCTCCTGGTCCTCCGACAGGCCGTAGGTATAGCGGGTGTTGTAGACGCCGTGGCTGAAGAACTCCCAGTCGCGCTCGGCGCACATGGCGATGATCTCCGGGTGATGCTCGCACAGCGCTGTCGACAGGGAAATGGAGCCGCGCACGCCGTAGCGGTCCAGCACATCCATCTGGCGCACGTGGCCGACGCGATTGCCGTAGTCGCGGATGCTGTAGCCGGGGATGGCCGGGTAGGGCTGGGGCCAGGCTTTGCGCTGGGGATTGTCCGGCGGGTCCAGCTCGTAGAATTCGATATTCGGCGCTACCCAGAAGGCCAGGCGCGCGCCATTCGGCCACTCGATCTTCGGTCGGTCGCGATAGGCCCAGTAGTCGTAGAGCCCGGGATCCTCGCGCATGCTGCTTTCTCCCGATCCTGCGTTCATGCCTTGTCGTCCTGTGCCTCGAGCCAGGACAGGACTTCCTGTACCGCGAGGACGTCGGCGTACTTGATGGCCAGGTCCGTGAGGTTGGCGAAGTGGTAGCTCTCGTGCTTGTCCGCCACACACTCCTCGGGGACGATGGTGCGATACCCCCGTGACAGGGACTCGACAGCGGTTGCCCGGATGCAGCCGGAGGTGGAGCCGCCGGTGATGACCACGGTGTCGACCTGGTGCCAGACACAGAGCGACTGCAGCGGCGTCTCGTGGAAGGCCGAGGGCATTTTCTTGCAGTAGATCACGTCGCGCTCGTGATCGATTTCCACGCGATCATCGAACTCCGCGCGCTCGGAGCCGAACTTGATGTTCTGCAGCGAGTCCGGCGTGTCCGTGCGTGTGCCCCAGACACCGCAGTCCTCGCCCGAGGGCATGTAGGCAACGTGGGTCCAGACCACTGGCCAGTCCAGGTCCCGGAAGCGCTTTGCCAGGGCATTCAC
Organism: Chromatocurvus sp.; assembly: GCA_041685155.1. Taxonomy (GTDB): domain Bacteria; phylum Pseudomonadota; class Gammaproteobacteria; order Pseudomonadales; family Halieaceae; genus Chromatocurvus. The sequence goes on along the minus strand of JAWLGG010000505.1, from coordinate 695 downwards.
GTATTCCAGCTGCCGCGGGTCGGTCTCGTAGGCTGTCTTGAACAGGTCCGTGCGGGTGTAGGCCTTCTGCGGGTCCACGTTGACCAGTATCGCCTTGCGACCGAAGCCGAAGCGGGCGCGGGTCGGGTTGGCCTTGAGTTCCTCGTAGATCTCGCGTGCGGTCTTGTCGCTGGTCTGCATAAGGGCTCCCTTGCTGGTCTTCTGCGCGACACGGTCGATGCAGGGCATCGGTGCCGCTGGTTTAAAATTGATCTAAAAGCATAACATTAATACAATCAGCCGCGTAGTTTCCAACCTGCTCCCGGCACCGGTCAGTCGCCAGTGACGCTGCAGCAGCGCAACCACGACGGGGCAAACAGACATGACGGCACGGAAAATCATACGCGGCAGCCTGCGCTATTCCAGCAACAAACCTGAGCGCAGGGGCGAGGAACGCGGTCGCGAGTTCTTTACCCTGTCGCAGCAGCCGGATGGCACGGACGTCTTGCTCGCGCACTGCGAGATCGATGACGCACCGAGCGTGGTGCGCGATGTCAGCCTGTCCCTGCGACATGATGACTCCTCGCCCATTGACTGTGCCGTTCGCCTCACCGTGGGCGAACGCTTCGAGGGCACGGGCTGGATGCGCTTTGCAGATGGCTTCGCCGAATGCGAAACCTATAATGCGCGCGATGGCCGCATCAGCCAGCGCATCG
>JAWLGG010000045.1:0-11613 GCA_041685155.1 Chromatocurvus sp. | reverse complement strand
CGAGCCTTGTGAACAACGCTACGCCTGCAGCGCCTGCCGCAGCGCGATGGCCAGGCCCTCACGCCGCTTCTGCCGAGGTTCGTGAACTTGTTGAAAGACAGCAGCGCAAAAAACCACGGCAGGTAGGGCAGAACACCCGGCAGGTGCGGCCGGTGCCAAAGGGTCAGAGCGGCGAAGGGGTAGGGAGCTCAGTCGGTGCCGGCAACCTTCAGGACGCGCCCGCCCGGCAGGCGCAGGGATTTGCCGTCAAAGTGAACGCTGATGACGGCGCTGCGGGCGCTCAGTGTATCGGTGCCGTCGGTCTCGGCCCAGCGGATGACATCGATGAAATAGCGCTCGCCATCTCGATGATAGCGTCCATACCCGGTGACGGCATGGGAGTCATCCCCGCTGACGAGAATGAAGTGGTCGTTCACCATGGCCATCGTGCCGTTCTCCAGGGAGACCACGGTTGCGTCCGCGGCATCGCCCATGCGCTTGAAGGTCTGCACCGTACCGCTGCCGAAAACCAGCGTCAGGCCGTCATCGACCCGGGTCACATCGAGGTCGTGTTCCGTTACACCCTGGGATGACAGCGGCTCCGAATCTGCCGGGGAAAGGCTGAGGGTCTGTTCCGCCACCAGATGCACACCCCCCTCGATTGCAGAGTAGGGCCCGGAGTGCGCCATCGCACTCTGCTGGTAGTAGGGTTCGCCATTGAACACTGCCTGCTGGATGAATGTGCCATCCTTGAACAGGAAAATTCCGGTGAGCGGCATGGACGCACCGCCCGACGACGTCAGACCGGTGTAGGCCCAGAGCCCTTCCACATGCTCCGGGGCGGCATCGGCCCGGGCCGTGAGGGGCGCCACCAGCAAGGCCACAAGGAAGCAGGCCGTGCCAAAACCGGCTCGGAAGGGAGTTGCCTGTAGGGTTTCTTTCATGTTCGTTCTCCTTGATGATGTTGTTTAGCAGTCTAGATAACAGGGGCTCGCCGCGGAATGCACCGACCTGCCCCGTTCAATTGCCTTGCGGGCAATTCACACCCTCTGCATCTTTCCCGGGTGCGCTGCGCCCGCTAAAGTACAGCCTCCGTGACCAGGGGCGATGGCATGCTGTATTTCGAGGATTTCCACACGGGTCGCAGCTTCAGGCTGGGGCCCTGCACCGTCGACGAGCAGGAGATGCTGGCATTTGCCGCACGCTTTGATCCCCAGGGCATACACCGGGACGCCGCCGCGGCGGCGACTGCAGGTTTTCCGGAGATCATCGCCAGCGGCTGGTTCACCGCATCACTGTTCATGCGCATGCAGTGCGACGCCTTCATGCTGGACTCCGCCTGCATTGCCTCGCCCGGCGTCGACAACCTGCGCTGGCTACGGCCGGTGGTTGCCGGGCAGGTACTGTACGGCGAGGTCACCGTGACATCGGCACGGGTGCTGAAAAGCCGCCCGGACACCGGCGTCGTCACCTGCGAGGGCAGCCTGCGCGATGACAGCGGCGAGACCCTGATGACCCTGACGAGCAACGCCTTCTATCGGTGTCGCGGCTAATGCTCTGATAGACCACGTGGCCCACTAGGCATCGAGCTGCGCCGTCGCCTCTATCTCGATCAGGAAGTCGGGCAGCGCCAGCGCCTGCACACCGATCCAGGTATTCGCTGCCGGCATCACATCCCCATAGAATTCCGCCAGGGCCTCCCCCACCGGCTCGATGCAGTCGGGATTGTGATTCACCACGTAGGTCCGAAGGCGCACGATGTCCTCCACCCCGGCACCGGCTTCCGCCAGTACCGCCTTGAGGTTGGCCAGGGCCTGGCGTGCCTGGGCACCAAGGTCACTGCCGCCGACGAGGTTGTATTCCCTGTCCCAGGCGACCTGCCCGGCACAGTGCACCAGGGTTGAGCCATTCGACGCTACGGCGTGTGAGAAGCCATAGGCGGTGCTTTCATACAGTGACGCTGGATTGATGACTTTGCGTGACATGGTAGTAGATCTCCTTGTATTACCCGCAGCCCCTGCCGGCGACTACAGGTGTTCCTTGAAGTAACGTGCCATGCTGGCAAACACATGGCCGCGGTATTCACTGATGGCGTGGCGCTGGTTCGGATACACCAGCATGTCGAACTGGCGGTTGGCGCGGATCAGCGCGTCCACGAACTGCAGGGTGAAGGCGAATTTCACGTTCTCGTCACCCGTGCCGTGGACCAGTAGCAGCTTGCCTTCCAGCCTGTCGGCATCATTGACCAGGTTGACGGCGGCGTAGCCCTCCGGGTTGTCCTCGGGCATACCCATCCAGCGCTCCACGCCCACCGCCTGGTAGCGAGTCAGGTCAATAACCGGCGCCACGCTGACCGCGACCTTCCAGTTCGGTGCGCCCTTGGTCATCAGCGCGGCCGCCAGGTAGCCACCGCCGCTCCAGCCCCAGAAACCGAGACGTTCACCGTCGACCCAGGGCTGTGACTTCAGCCACGCCGCACCCTGTAGCTGGTCGAGCACAGCGTATTTACCGTACTCGCCGTAGGTCAGGTTCTTGGCGGCCTTGCCGCGCCCGCGGGTCGTGCGGTTATCCATGGCAAAGATCACGTAGCCCTGCTGCGCCATGTAGCGATGCCACAGGTCCTGCTGTGGGCCGCGCTGGGTGCCCCAGCGATTGACCACCACCTGCGAACCGGCATTGCCGTAGCCGTAACCGATTACCGGGTATTGCTCCGCCGGGTCGAAGTCCGGCGGCTTGATGAAGAAACCGTTGAGCTCTATGCCATCGTCTGTGGTGAAGGTCACGAACTCCGTGTGTGACATGGCGTAGTCGCCCAGCGCCGGGACGGAATCGGTGACCAGCCGCGACACGGTATCGCCTTCCGCGGTGCGCAGGGCCAGGGTCGGCGGTGTGCGCGCGTCCGAGTGCCGGGCAAGCGCATGCTTTCCGCCCGGCGACAGCGTCCAGCTGTGCCATCCGGGACGTGTGGTGAGGCGCTCTACCGGGCCACCGTCCAGCGCCACGCGGTAGACGTGCTGGTCGATCAATGAGTCCTTCTTGGCGTAGAAATACGCCCAGCCGGCATCCGCATCCACGCCAATAATGGCATCTACCGACCAGTCGCCCGAGGTCAGCGCCGTTGCCGCACCCTCGTGATCAATCCGGTAGATGTGCCGCCAGCCACTGCGCTCGCTGGTCCACAGGAAGTCGCCCTCGGCACCGGGGAGCGGCGACAGGTCCTCGGTGACATCCAGCCAGGCGGGGTCGGTATCGGCGAGCAGCGAGGTCGTGTCACCGGAGGCCGCATCGGCATAGAGGACCTCCAGGGTCTGGTGGTCGCGCGTCAGCCGCTCGATGTACAGGCCACGGGATCCGGCATCCCAGGTCATCTGTGGCAGGAAGTCGTCCGGATCGTGGCCCGTGTCCATCCACCGCGTAGTGGCCGCATCAAGATTGTAAACGCCGATGCGGTAGACCGCGTGTTTTTCGCCGACGTTGGGGTAGTGGAAGCGGCGGACTTCGGGATAGCTGTGCAGCTGGTCGACGAGCGGGTAGGTTTTCACCCCGGAAACATCCATACGCCAGAAGGCGATCGCCGTCCCGTCCGGGGACCAGCGCCAGGCGTCGGTCCAGGCGAACATGGTACTGCCGTAGTCGAAGCTGCCATTGAAGACATCCTCGCCGCCGTCGCCGGTAATCGCCGACTCCTTGCGCGCGCGCAGGTCGCTGACGTAGAGATTGTTGTCGCGGACAAAGCCCGCGCGCAACCCGTCCGGCGACAGCTTCACGTGGCGCAGTGCCACGTCCGCTCCTGCCAGTGGCCAGGCCTCGTTTCCCGCCTTGTCGTACACGTAGTAGGCAGCGTCCTCGTAGCCGTGCCAGGTGACCTTGACGGGGCCGCGCAACAGGGCAACGCCGCTGTCCGCATGCCACTGCACGTCAGTCACCTGGAAGTCAGCAGGCAGGCCCTCGATCTCCCCGAACGCCATCACACGGCGCGGCTGCTCCTCGCCAACGGTGTGCTGATACAGCACACCCTGCGTCGCCTCTCCGGCAGCCGGCAGGTAGGTGAACGATTCACCATCGACCTGCCAGCGCAGGCTTCGCGGCAGCTCCGCGCGAAACACCTGGCTTTCGAATATGGCGTCGAGCGTCAGCGGCTTGCCACCCGACGCCCCATCTGCGGCCAGGGCAACCGGCCCGGACAGCCCGAGCAGCGCGAGCGCGGCAGCGGCGGCGAAGCTTCTTTTCAGCAAAATGGACATCTGCCTTACTCCTGAGAAGGTGGCGGGGGGATCAGGTGTACTGCACCAGCTCCAGCTGGTGCCCGAACGGATCGAGCACGTACCAGGACAGCGAGTCCGGCGCGGGCCCGCCGTCGGCAACGATCGGACCGGCCATCCGGCGGCAGCCGTTGCTCTCAAGGTAGTCCACCGCCGCCTCGACATCCTCGACTTCCAGGCAGATATGCCGACTGCCGATATCGCAATTGCGCGGCGGGGTGGTTGCCGCATCCTTCGGGCGCTCGTACTGGAACAGCTCCATCCCGAGGTTGTCGCAAAGCTGTAGCATTGCGATATGCAGGCGGGCGTCCGGGACATTCACATGCGCCTCGGTCCAGTCCCGACCATCCTCCATCGCCGGGATTTCGCGCGCGTCGAACGGACCCATGCGGTATTTCACCGTCGCGCCCATGACATCGGTATAGAACGCGATGGTCTTCTCGAGGTCCGCCACGGTCAGTGATACGTGGTCGGCGCGCCTGAATACGGGTCTGGCAGTCATTGTCATTTCCTCCTGTGCCTGTTCCTTTGGAACAGCGTGCATCGTTATGAAAAAAGTGTGGCCATGTAGTCCGGGAACTTCTGTGCAGCGAGAATCAGCGACAGGATCAGGCCCACACCGAGAATTGCGTTGCGCCACCACTCCGTGCGCACGCCGTGCATGACATCACGGCTGTTGGCCAGGTACAGCAATATGACGAACACCAGAGGAATGACGAGCACGTTGATACCCATCAGCAGCACGACCTTCAGCAACGCCGGAAAACTCCAGTGTGGCGCGAGTACCGCGGCACCCAGCACCAGGACCGCCACGATGACGTGATACACACGGTTGTCGGCGGAAAAACGCCACTGTCGGCCCACCGTGTCGAGCATGAAGTAGGCCGTCACCTGGGCTGCCACCACGAGCGTGGTGAGGGCTGCCATGAACACGCCCATGGAAAACACGATTGGTCCGAGAAATGCGACGCGCTCGGGAAAGACACCGTGCAGGACCCGGGAGGCCTCGGAGACATCCGCGAGGGCCGCATTGTGCAACAGCGGATAGAGTGCATAGCCGCCGGCGATGACCACGAACATGGCATACGCCCCGAAGATCAGGCCGAGGTTGACGACGGCCCGTCGAAACGCCTTCTTCAGCCCCCCGGCGTCCACACCTGAGTCCGCCGCCAGGTAGGGCATGCCGAGCAGCGCCGCCGGAGCGATGGCACTGCCCACCATGGCGGTGATCGAGGCGACCGAGGAACGCGCCGTTCCGGTCCCCGGCACCGGCAGGTCATCCGGCACGGCGGGCACCAGCCCGGCGAGGATATCCCGCCACTCGCTGAAGCCGCGAAAGGCCACCAGCAGGAAACAGAAGAACATCATCACCATCATCACGGTCATGACGTTCTGCATGCGGTCAAAGCCCCGGGAAAACACCAGCCAGAGTATCGCCATTGCGATCACAACGGACAGCAGCATGTCGGTGAGCAGCGCGCCACCCGTCCCCGAATCCGCCGCCGGCAGGCCCAGGGTCGAGGCGACCACGGAGCTCATGACGGACAGCTGGCCCATGACGATCAGCAGGTGCACCGGCACATTGACCAGCAGGATGGCCCATGCCAGCGCCGGTGTGATGCGCTGTCGAATCAGCGCAAACATGCCCTCGCTGGGATTGCAGGCGCCGATACGCGAGGCGGTATCCACGGACACCACGAACACCGGCAGCATGCACAGGACCACCCAGAGCAGGTCATAGCGGAACCAGGCCCCGGCCAGGAGAAATGAGGCAACCGCACCGGCACCCATGGTCCCCGCGGCAATCACCGCGGTGGGGCCGACGATATCCCGCATCAGGTGCAGCGGTGCGGCGACTATCCGGCCAAACACGTGGCGGCCGCCCGGTCAGTCAGGGTCTGTGCAGCAGGAATCACTGCGCCAGTTCGTTGCGGTATACGGTACCGCCCTTCATGACCAGGCGGATATCCCGCAGTGCCTTGATGTCCTTCACCGGGTCGCCGGAAACCGCCACAATGTCGGCATACTTGCCGACCTCGAGCGAACCGATGTCAGACTCGGCCCCGAGCATACGGGCCGTTTCTATCGTTGCCGAGCGCAGGGACTGAAGCGGTGTCATGCCGGCTTCGACGTAGTACTGGGCCTCGCGTACCGTGGCGGTTGTGCCGTCATTCGGTTCGTGGGGCAGCTGATCGGTACCGAGGCCTATGTTCACCTCTTCCTCAATGGCCGTGCGCAGCATCTCCCAGTGCAGCTTGCCCACGGAATTTCTGCGCTCAAGGTACCACTGCGGCGACCCGATGCGCTCGAAGAAGGGCTCGGTCGCCGGCTGGCTGACAACAATCGTCGGCACAAGCCAGGTGCCCGCCTTGTGCATCTTGCGCAGCACCTTGCGATCCAGCGTGTAGCCGTGCTCGATGCTGTCCACACCGGCATCCACCGCGACTTCCGTCGCGGCTGAGGAGCCGGAGTGTGCCGCCACCTTCGCACCGAAGCGGTGGGCGGCATCGACAACTGCCTCAATTTCAGCCGGCGTCATCAGCGCTTCGGCAATACCGCCGCCGTCCGTGGCGATACCACCGGAAATGAGAATCTTTACCCAGGAGGCACCCAGGCTCACCTGCTGCCGCGCCGCCTTCATCAATTCGAAAGGGCCATCCGCATAGGTCTTGCCCGCCTCGGAGCCATGACCGCCGGTGATGACGAGGGATTCCCCGGCGGAGAAGATACGCGGACCGTGGGACTCGCCCTTCTCGATCGAGCTCTTGAGCGCCAGCCCTACGTGCCGGCTATCGCCCGGCAGGCGTACGGTGGTGACACCGGCCTTAAGCGACTCCAGTGCGGCCGCGGACACGCGCAGCGCGAGGGCCGCTTCCGTCTCGTTGGCCAGTTCGGCGGCCATCTTGCCCGGCAGCTTGAGGCCGAAGTGGACGTGCATGTTCATCATGCCGGGGATCAGCCAGTTGCCCTGCGCGTCGATCACCTCGGCGCCTTCCGGTACCGAAACCTCCGACGCTGAGCCGATAGCGGCGATGCGCTCATCCTCGACCAGCACTACGGCGTCTTCAGTCGCGGACCCGTCATCGATATTCACAACGTTGGCGTTGACGATGGCCGTTGTCGCCGCGCTTGCCGCAGAGACAACGGCCGCCAGCAGCGCTGCGGAAGCAGCCAGTAAAAGCTTGTTCATGGATAAACCCCTATGCCTTGAAATCATTTGTATGTGCGCCCCGCTCCGATCAGCTACTCCGCGGCACCGGCCCTCTCGCGCTGCAGAATACCGGGCAGGTCAGGCATGGCAACCGGTCCTGCACGCAGGACCGTATCGACCCACTCCCTGTCACTCAGCCCGCCGCCCTGCCTGTGCTCCTGCCAGAGGTCAACGAAGCGGCGATAGCCGCGGAAATAATTCGGTATCTGCATGGGCGTATTGACCACGCGATGCCAGAGATTGGTGGCGAACTGCGGTGCGAGCAGACCTTCCGTCACGGCAAAGTCCCTGACCTCGCTCTCGCCCCAGCCCTGTGTATTGACCATCACGCTGACGTAGGCGCGCGTGGCATTCTCCAGCCGCTTGCGCAGGTGCGCGAGGCGCGTCAGCGGCGCATTCCCGGCCCAGCCGGCGTCCAGCATCAACTCTTCACTGAACGTTCCCCAGCCCTCGACGTACGCACCGTCGGAGAACAGTGTGCGCACCGCCGGCGCATGCCTCACCGCAACCTTGTACTGCAGGTAGTGACCGGGAAACATCTCGTGCGACAGGATCATGGTATTGAAGTGGGTGTTGAACGAGCGGTAAAAGCCGGCACGGGCGTCGTCTGCCGCGCTGTCGGGTATGGAAGGCACGTAGAAGAGCGTATCCGCGTCGGGCGCAAAGGGACCTGGCGGGTACACTCCGCCGACCGCAGCGCCGGCGAAGTGGGCTGGCGACAGCTCCGTGCGCAGTGTCGTTGGCTGCAGCACCGTGGCGATGTCGTTGGCCTTCACGAAGCCCTCGGCCGCCGCAGTGAGATCGCGGAATTCGCGCAGGAAAGCCTCGGCGTTATCCTGTCGGTCTTTCTCCATGGCCTGCAGCGCCAGGTCGACCAGGCGGTCATCGTCCGCGGGCGCCTCGGTGTCGTGCCCGGCCTGCCACCAGCGGCGCGCCTCATCCAGCATCAGCCCGCGCACCGTCCGCACTTCCTCGCGGGCCGCCTCCCCCAGGGACGCCGGCGTCTCCAGGCCGTCGCTCTGCCGCTTCAGCTTCGCCGCATACACCTCCGCGCCGATGCCAGTATCGGCAACAGTTACAGGCATGACCTCATCTTCTATGTAACGCTGCAGATCGGCGATGCTGCCAGCCGTGCGCTCAAGCTCGGCGGCGAGTTCAACAAACGCATCTTCCGACACCCAGTCCCGCACGATGCCCGGCAGGCCATCGCGATAGAATCCTTCCGAGGCAGCGAGCGAGCCCAGGGCCAGGCGCGTGCGCTCACGCGCACCGCCACGCAGGGACTGCACCCCGGTGGCACAAAGGCGCTGGACGCCCAGGAGACGCGCCCGCAGGGCCGCCACGCGCTCACCCGTGGTGAGTTGCTCCCGGACCAGCACGTGGGTAAGCGCCTGCGAAACCTGACCGGCGTACCAGCCCGCCTGCCGCTGCAGGGGTTGATCCTCGCGCCACACGGCGACCTCCTGCGCCAGCTGCCTTCGCAGCACGCGCAGATCGACTGCCGCATCGCCGGGCAACGCCGAGGCGGCAAGGTCCTGCGCCTCAGCGGCGAGCTCCCGGTTGAAGCGCAACCACTGGCTGAGCCGCTGGTCCCCGTAATCCTCGAAACGCAGCGCAGAACCCGCGTTGCCCCGGGCGAAGGCCCGGGTGGGGTAGAACTCGGTCCAGGCAACCAGGTAGCGGTCCACAAGGTTCTGTACCTGCACTGCAGGCATCGCCCCGGCCATCGGCATGCACAGCAGCCAGACCAGTCCGAGGACGGCGGGGACGCGAAACAGCGGCCTCCGACGACGAACTGACAACAGGCTCAGCATATCCCTCCCCTTATTCGAAAAGACGGGGGCCGGGATCAATCCGCGACGCCCCGCCACCTGGAGTTGCCTAGAACTCGTAGCGACCCCTTATACCGAACACCTGTCGCGAGGGCTCGACATGCAGACCACCCATGAAGGCCTTGCTGTAGGCGTTGGTGTAGAACTTATCGTCGAACGCGTTCTCCGCGTAGGCGGTGATCGTGTAGTTATCAGCCTGGATTCCCGCGCGAATGTTCCAGAAATCGTAGCTGGGTACGATAAACGGGAACTTCTCTCCGCTCTCACGAAACTGAATGAACTGCTCGGTATTTGTTATGATCTCGTCGCGATACGCCCACTCGACCCTGACAAAACCTTCAAGAGAGGCTGACAGCGGGAAGCGGTAATCCGCATCGAAGGAGGCCGTCCATTCCGGGGAGTTGGGAATGGTTTCGTTGTCGAGATTGCGGTTCTGTCCGGTAATAAACGCGGTGAACTCCTCGAACTCCGCCTCCAGGTAGCCAATGGCGCCATTCAGCGTCAGCCCCTCGGTTGGCAATGCGGTAAACGAGAACTCCAGGCCCTGTGAATACGCCTGCTCTGCGTTGTCGACCCCGCCGAACAACACGAGGTTGCCGTCGTCATCCCGCCCTGCCTGCTGAAACGAGCTCTGCAGGTCCGTCCAGTCCATGTAGAACGCCGCAGCGGAGATTCTCAGGCGTCGATCCAGCAGGTCTGCCTTTATACCCACCTCGTAGTTCCACAGTTCCTCGGGGTCGTAGGACTGCAGGTCCCGGATCGGGCTCTGCTGCACGCCGCCGGACTTGAAGCCCTTGGAGATGGTGCCATAGAGGGTTGACTCATCGGTCAGGTCGTAATTGAAGGCAAACCGCGGCGAGAAATCCGTGAACTTGTCCTCCGCCGTGAGCTCTTCCAGGACAGCACCGGAAAAGCCGGAGCCGTCAAATGTCAGTTTTTCCTCACTGTAGCGGCCGCCTACCGACAGGCTCAGGCGATCTGTCAACTGATAGTCGAGCTGACCGAAAACGGCTGTGCTCTCTGCCGTATTGATTTCCTCTGCGCTATCGACCAGATTTCCTTCAGGGATACCAAATGGCTCTTCGTTGCCGACCCGGGTCTTGTTGTCGATCTCGCCCTCCAGGTCGGCGTAGTAAAAGCCGAGGCTCCAGGTCAGCTTGCTTTCGCCAGCGCTCTGCAGGCGGAACTCCTGAGTGAAACTCTCACGCGTGATGTTGCGGAACTCGTTGAAAAAATCACGGCTGCCGCCGTCGATATCGCCCGCGAGAAAGAAATCGGACTCCATGTACCCCGTGATACTGGTAAAGGTCATGTTGGAGAAATCGTAGTCCACGCGACCCACTACGTACTGGACTTCGGTGCCCACCTCCTGCGGAAAGTTGAAGTTGACCCTGTCGTCGTTTTCCGGATAAAAGCCGACACCGTCCGGGTCGGCGTCTGGCCGTCCGTCACCGTCGCGGTCCGGGAAACCGGCAAACAACGCGTTCTGCGCGAACGGAGAGAAGACGCCCGACGGTACACCCTCGCGCATGCCGACCGTTTCATCGGCGTCGATCACAGAAACCAGTACAGACAGGTCCTCGTTAGGCGTCCACAGTACGTTGCCCTTGAAGTAGTCGTATTCTGCATCGTTACCGCCACCGATGGGATTGATGTTCTCGATATTGCCGTCAGAACGCAGCACTTTCGCGTTCAGACGCGCAGCCAGAACGCCCTCGATAATCGGAACATTCAAGATACCCTCGAAGTCACGGGTGTCGAAACTGGAATAGTCCAGCACCGCGGAACCACCCCAGGCCGTGCTGTCCGGCTGTACGGAAGTGATGTTCAGGCCGCCACCGATGGCGTTGCCACCGAAGAAGGTTGCCTGCGGGCCGCGCAACACCTCGATCCGCTCGACGTCCAGAATTGGTGGGTTGATATTGCTGGTCGCCAGATTGAAGCCATCGACATAGAAACCGAATGTCGTGGCGGCCAGCGGGCGGTTACCCGGCAGAAAGTCGGTCACACCGCGGATACTGATGCTACGTCGCGAGCGCGCGCCGTTGCTGGTAAAGCTCGCGTTCGGCGTGCGTATCATGTAATCGCCGACATCGTCGAACTTGTTCCGTTCAATGGTCTCGGTTGAAAAGGCCGAAATGGCGATCGGCACATCCTGCAGGCTCTGCTCGCGCTGCTGCGCGGTCACCACGACCTCCTCAAGGGCGGTAGCGCGCTGCTGTGCCAGGGCGATATTGGATCCGCCGAGCAGCGAGGCGGCGCCTACGGCGAGGGCAAGCGTGCGGCGCCGCAGGACTGCGGTCTGGATTTTTCCGGAAGTGATAGCAGA
>JAWLGG010000504.1:0-2808 GCA_041685155.1 Chromatocurvus sp. | reverse complement strand
GACCGATCCCCATCGACGGCGTAGAGATCGACCCCGATTTCATGCCGCTGGTCGAGGCCATCGCCGACAAGTGCCCGGGCATCGAACACTGGGTCGTCATGACCAGTGAAGAGCACATGCCCGCGACAAAACTGCACAACGCGGTGTGCTACGAGCGCCTGGTGCACAGCCACTCAGACGACTTCGACTGGCCGCAGATTGACGAGAACCAGGCCTGCGCCCTGTGCTACACCTCCGGCACTACCGGCAACCCCAAGGGCGTGCTCTACTCGCACCGCTCCACCATGCTGCACGCCTACGCCACCCTGATGCCGGACGCCCTGGGTCTTGCCCATCACGACAGCGTGCTGCCCATCGTCCCCATGTTTCACGTCAACGCCTGGGGTACGCCCTATGCGGCGCCGATGGTCGGGGCAAAGATCGTGTTCCCGGGAAATAAAATGGGAGATGGCGAAATCCTGGCGACGCTGATGAATGAGGAGAAGGTCACGCGCTCCGCCGGCGTGCCCACGGTGTGGCTGAACCTGCTCAACTACCTGAAGCAGTCCGGCAAGAGCGTGGACTCCCTGAAGCAGATCATCGTCGGCGGTGCGGCCTGTCCGCTGTCCATCATGGAGGCCTTCGACAGGCACGGCGTGGAGACACGGGTCGGCTGGGGCATGACCGAGATGAGCCCGCTGGGCAGCGCGAATGCCAGTTACCATGAGCGCGAGCGTCACTCGCCGGAGTCCTTCGCGAAGCTGCGCCAGAAGGCCGGCAAGGCGATCTTCGGCGTCGAGATGAAGATCGTCGACGACGACGGCAAGAGCCTGCCCTGGGATGGTGAGGCCTACGGCTCGCTGAAGGTGCGCGGGCCGTGGATCTGCTCCGGTTACTTCAAGGTCGACAAGACAGACGCCCACGCCGAGGAGGGCTGGTTCGAGACCGGGGATGTCGCGACCATCGATCCCCAGGGCTACATGGCCATCACCGACCGCACCAAGGACGTGATCAAGTCCGGTGGTGAGTGGATCTCCTCCATCGAGATCGAGAACGTGGCCACTGACCACCCCAAGGTCGCCGAGGCCGCGGTGATCGGCCGCTACCACCCCAAGTGGTCCGAGCGGCCGCTGCTGGTCGTGGTCAAGGCCCAGGGAGGCGCAGACCTGACCGCGGAGGAGATGCTCGCCTGGTTCGACGGCAAGATCGCGAAATGGTGGACGCCGGACGCTGTGGAGTTCATCGATGAACTGCCCCACGGCGCCACCGGCAAGATCCAGAAAGTGGACCTGCGCGAGCAGTTCAAGGACTACGCCTTCAGGGAGTAGACTGCGTAGAATGAATCATTTGCCGGCCGGCACGTCTACTACAGGAGACGCGGTTGTATCCGGCAGCGGCGGACCAAGGCATTCCACAGGCACCGGCATGAAGAAAATCGGCGAACTGCTGATCGCACAGGGCAAGCTTTCCGAACGCGACGTCGAGCGGGCGCTGCTGGCGCAGGCCGAGATGGGCGACCTGTTCGGCCGCGTGCTGGTCAAGCTCGGCCTGGTTTCGGAGCTGGATTTCGCCCAGGCGCTGAGCGAGCAGCTGGATATTCCGCTGCTCACCGCGGCCGACTACCCCGAGGAGCCCCTGCACCTGGATGCGGTTGCCCAGGATTTCCTGGCCAGCAATGCACTGGTGCCCGTGGCGGTGTCGGAGGCCGGTGTGCGCTTTGCCGCGGCGGTGCCCCAGGACCATTTTGCCGCCCGTGCGCTGGCCATGGCGCTGGAAAAGCCCGTGGATATCGCTCTTGGCCTCGAGACCGACATCGCCCGTGCCCTGGAGCGCTACCTGCGCGGGCAGGAGGACGAGGAGGACCGCGAGGACATCGCCGACCAGTTCGCCGGGCAGAGCGACGACGAGTTCATCGAGCACCTGCGCGACCTGGCCAGCGAGGCGCCGGTCATCCGCCTGGTCAACCAGGTGATCCACCGCGCGCTGGACATGGGGGCATCGGACATCCACGTGGAGCCCTTCGAGGACGGCCTGCACCTGCGCTACCGCGTCGACGGTGTGCTGCAGGAGTATCCGGACCCGCCGCCGCCGTCACTGGCGCCGGCCATCGCCTCGCGCATCAAGCTGCTGTCGCACATGAATATCGCCGAGCGCCGCCTGCCCCAGGACGGGCGCATCATGACCCGGGTCAAAGGCCACGAGCTGGACCTGCGGGTGTCGACGGTTCCCACGGTGCACGGCGAGAGCATCGTCATGCGCGTGCTGGATCGCGAGAGCATTCGCCTCAGCCTGCCGGACATGGGCTTCTCTGCCGACACGCTCGAGCGTTACCAGAGCCTGCTGGCGCGGCCCCACGGTGTACTGCTGGTCACCGGCCCCACCGGCTCGGGCAAGACCACCACGCTTTACGCCTCGCTGGCGTCCATCGATTCCCAGCGCCTGAAGATCATCACCGTGGAAGATCCGGTGGAATACCAGCTCAACGGCATCAACCAGATCCAGGTGCAGGCGCAGATCGAACTCACTTTTGCCCGTGCACTGCGCTCCATCCTGCGCCAGGACCCGGACATCATCATGATCGGCGAGATGCGCGATACCGAGACGGCGCAGATCGGCGTGCAGTCGGCGCTCACCGGTCACCTGGTGCTGTCCACGCTGCACACCAATACGGCTGCCGGCGCCATTACCCGGCTGGAGGATATGGGCGTCGAGCGCTACCTGATCACCTCCTCGGTCAACGGCGTGCTCGCCCGGCGCCTTGTGCGCACCCTGTGCAGCAGCTGCAAGGAAACGGTGGAGCTCGGGGATGCGGGCATCGCCCGCTACGGG
>JAWLGG010000503.1:0-2813 GCA_041685155.1 Chromatocurvus sp. | reverse complement strand
AAAGCCCACCACCGTGCGCAAGCGCGCAGCCGCGGCAGCCGTCAAGCGCCACCTGAAGAAGCTCTCACGGGAAAACCGCAAGCGCGTCCGCCTGTACTAGGCCGCGCAGGCCAGCCTTCACGCCATGAGTGACACCCCCCTCGCAGACACCATCAAGGCGGCCATGAAGGACGCCATGCGGGCGCGGGACAAGGAGCGGCTGGGCACCATCCGGCTCATCCAGTCCGAGTTCAAGCGGGTAGAGGTCGACGAGCGCGAAGCGGTGGACGATGCACGCGCTCTGGCCATCCTCGACAAGATGGTCAAGCAGCGCAGGGACTCCCGGTCCCAGTATGAAGAGGCAGGCCGACAGGAGCTGGCGGACAAGGAAGCGGCAGAGATCGCGGTCATACAGGAATTCCTGCCCGCGCAGCTCTCTGATGCCGAACTCGACACCCTGATCGATGACGCCATTGCCGGCAGCGGTGCCAGCGGCATGCAGGCCATGGGACCCGTCATGGCGGAACTCAAGCCGAAGCTGCAGGGCCGTGCCGACATGGGCACTGTCAGCCAGCGCGTGAAGGCCAGGCTCACGGCCTGATCTGACGACCTCTTCCGGCGGCCACCGCCGGGAAATTTGCGTTACCATCAGTCGGCCGCGCCAGCCCAGGCCGCGCCACCCAGAGACTTCATGGCCGGACGAATACCACAGAGCTTCCTCGACGACCTGCTCGAAAGGGTCGACCTGGTCGACATCGTTGACCGCAGGGTCAAGCTGAAGAAAACCGGCAAGAACTACAGCGCCCGCTGCCCCTTCCACGACGAAAAAACCCCGTCCTTTACCGTCAACCCGGACAAGCAGTTCTTTTACTGCTTCGGCTGCGGTGCCGGCGGCAACGCTCTCGGCTTTGTCATGGATTACGACAACGTCGACTTTCCGCAGGCGGTGGAAACCCTGGCCGGCGGCCTCGGCCTCAGCGTGCCGCGGGAAGACAGCGGGCGCGGTGGCGGCGAGGCCTCCGCCGAATCACGCAACCGCCCACTGTACGCCCTGCTTGAGCGTACGGCGCGCTTCTACCAGCACGCACTGCGCACGCATCCTCATGCGGGACGGGCGGTCGACTACCTGAAAGCGCGCGGCCTGTCCGGCGAGATCGCCCGCAGCTTCGGCCTCGGCTTTGCCCCCCCGGGCTGGGACAACCTGCTCAAGGCACTCGGCGAGGCTGACGCAGAACGCCAGCAGCTCCTGGATACCGGCATGCTGGTGAAGAACGAAGCCGGGCGCCTGTACGACCGCTTCCGCGACCGCGTGGTCTTTCCCATCCGCGACCAGCGCGGACGCATTGTCGGCTTCGGTGGCCGGGTCCTTGGCGATGACAAACCGAAATACCTGAACTCGCCCGAAACCCCGATCTTCAACAAGGGCCGCGAGCTGTATGGCCTGTATGAGGCGCGCCAGGCCAACCGCAAGCTGGACCGGCTACTGGTGGTCGAGGGCTACATGGACGTGATCGCCCTGGCGCAGAGCGGCATCAGCAACGCCACCGCCACCCTGGGCACCGCCACCAGCAAGACCCACCTGGAGCGCATATTCCGCCTGTGCCCGGAAGTCGTGTTCTGTTTCGACGGCGACGATGCCGGGCGCAAGGCGGCCTTCCGAGCCCTTGAGGCCACACTGCCCTGCATGACCGACGGTCGCCAGGCGCGCTTTCTGTTCCTGCCGGAAGGGGATGATCCCGACACCATGGTCCGCCGCGAGGGCGCCGAGATCTTCCGCCACCAGGTGGCCGGGGCACAGCCGCTGGAACGATTCCTGTTCGACAACCTCGCCGACGGCCTCGACATCGCCACGCTGGACGGCCGCGCGCGCTACAGCCAGCAGGTACTGCCCTACCTGCGGCAATTGCCCGACGGCGTGTATCGCGAGCTGATGTTCCGCGAACTGGCGGAACGCACCGGACTGGAGCTGGCCAGCCTCATGAAGCTGGAAGTCCCGCCACCGGCGCCCGATCGGGGAGAAGGCACGGCCTCGGGACACGGCGGCCAGGGCGCTAGCGGCTATCACCGAGCGGGGCAGGGGCAAGCGGACGACACATATGTCGACCACCAGAGCACCGGCCACCGGGATGCCGGCCACCCCGGCCCGGAATACGACGGCCCCTTCGCACCGGACACGGACCCTTACGCCCGCGGCATCGACGCCCCGCGCAAGCGACAGCCCCTGCGCGCTGCCAACGGCGGCCATGCCAACCTCGCCCAGAGCGCCATCGCCCTGCTGCTGCACAAACCGTCCGCCGCCACCATTGCGGATCCCGGCGAGCTGGCAGACCTCGACGGCGACGACGCGACCCTGCTGCGCGACATGCTCACCCTCCTGCAGCGCCGGCCCGACTCCAGCACCGCCATGCTGCTGGGCCACTGGTATGGCACCCCCGAGGGCGAACTCCTGAACCGGCTCGCCGGCCAGGAGCGGCTCATACCCACCGAGGGTATCGAGGAGCAGTTCCGCGACACCATCTCACGCCTGGTGCTGCTGCCCCAGCGCGCGCGACTTGCCGCGCAAGTCGACAAATTGCGAAGTACGGACTACGCTTTGATGCATGTGGGACAAAAACAGGAACTAAAGGAACTGTTGCATCAACTGCAGCAACTCGATAAACGAAACCGTGGTGGCTGACGCCTGTCCTACCACACGAACCCACGCCGCTGAACGTAAGGCCTCCGGTGCAGGCCGCCTCAACAAAACTGCACTGGAGATTGCACCAGAATATTTCCCGGACACATTGTGGGCATACTCTGCCGTTTCACGCTATAATGGCCGGCTGACTTTTTTG
>JAWLGG010000044.1:0-11644 GCA_041685155.1 Chromatocurvus sp. | reverse complement strand
AAAATCATACGCGGCAGCCTGCGCTATTCCAGCAACAAACCTGAGCGCAGGGGCGAGGAACGCGGTCGCGAGTTATTTACGCTGTCGCAGCAGCCGGATGGCACGGACGTCGTGCTCGCGCACTGCGAGATCGATGACGCACCGAGTGTGGTGCGCGATGTCAGCCTGTCCCTGCGACATGATGACTCCTCGCCCATTGATTGTTCCGTTCGCCTCACCGTGGGCGAACGCTTCGAGGGCACGGGCTGGATGCGCTTTGCCGATGGCTTCGCCGAATGCGAAACCTATAATGCGCGCGATGGCCGCATCAGCCAGCGCATCGATACCCCCTACAAGGTCCGCTGGCTGCAGGCGCACCCGATCATCGGCGATGCCCTGCTGATGAAACTCTACGACCTGTCCCTCGGTCCGGGCAAGGTGTTCTACGAGAACCTCTTCCTCACCTCACCGGACCACCGCGGGGCGACCGGCCCCTTTTTGTTCGTCACTGGTTTTTCGCTTGTCTATCTCGGTGAGGAGGAGATCACGGTGGAGGCTGGCACATTCCAGTCACGGCACTTCCAGGTGACCGATACCGCGGGCAACCTGCCGGAAGAGCATCCGCCCTACGATGTCTGGTGCACTGCGGATGACGACTACATCCTGCTGCGGGCCGGTGCCGGTGGTTACATGCAGACCCACTACGAACTGGCCACGCTCGACATCGTTGTGGGCAGGTGATGTCACCGATCCGGGCTCGGTTGCACCATCTTCCCTCCCCGGAATGAGGACGCTGTCGTTGTAAACGCGATAGACTCCGCGCATCGGCAGTAAGCGGGGCGATGGCACTCGATGGTCCGGGATTTCAATGGATTGATGGCGGTCGTGCTTCGCGGCGGACTGCCGATGCTGATCTTTCTCGGGTCGCTGCTGGCCGGTGCACTGGCGCTGCAGCTGACGCCGCGCGAAGAAGAGCCGCAGATCGTCGTGCCCATGATGGACGTCCTGGTCGATGCGCCCGGCCTCAGCGCGCGTCAGACCGAACGCCAGGTCACGATCCCGCTGGAAAAGCTGCTCAATCAGATTCCCGGCGTCGAGCATCTTTATTCCAGCACCCGCGCGGGCAGTGTCGCCGTGACGCTGCGGTTTCACGTTGGCGAGGACCGGGAGCGCTCCCTCCTCAATGCCTACAACAAACTGTATTCCAACCAGGACAGCATTCCCGAGGTCGTCAGCCGCTGGCAGTTGAAGCCCGTCGAGATTGACGACGTGCCGATCCTGGTGGTTGCCCTGTGGAGCAACGACAGCGAGCGCTATGGCGATTACGAACTCGGGCGCATGGCTCAGGAGTTTGCCACGGCGCTGCAGGCGATTCCGCAGACCAACGGCGTCACCGTGACCGGTGGTCGTGCTCGAACGCTGCGCATACTTCTCGATCCCGAGGCCATGGGAGCTCGCCGTACCACGCCAACCGATATCGTCGAGGCGCTGTCCGCTGCCAACCGGCTGCGCGATGCGGGGGACTGGGTTGTCGGCAATGAGGCGATAGCACTTGAGGCCGGCGATGTCCTGCGCGATGTCGCAGAACTGCGGCAACTCGTGGTCAACGTCATCGACGGGGCGCCAGTATTCCTGCGCGATGTCGCTGATATCGTCGATGGGCCGGCAGAGCCAACGGCCTACAGCTGGCTGCAGGGCCCCGCAGGGCGCGCCGACAGTGCAGAGCAGGCGATGGTCACGCTGGCCGTCGCCAAGCAACGCGGTACCAACGCGGTGACCGTGTCGGGACAGGCACTGGCGGCCCTGGAAAGGCTGCAGGCCGAGATCCTGCCGCCGGAGGTCAGGCTCACGGTATTGCGCGACTATGGTGAAACGGCAGATGCCAAGGTCAATGAACTCGTGACGTCCCTGGGTTTCGCGGTGCTCACCGTCGTCGTGTTCATCGGTGTCTTTCTGGGTTGGCGGGCAGCGCTGGTGGTCGGGCTGGCGCTGCCGGTCTGCTACGGAGCGGCGCTTGCCCTGGACCTGGCGTTTGGCTATACGATCAACCGGGTCACCCTGTTTGCGCTGATTCTGTCTCTGGGCCTGCTGGTGGATGATCCCATTACGGGCGTGGATAACATCGACCGCTTTCTGCGGCGCGGCGAGGGTTCACTGGCCGAGCGAGTGGCCGGGGCCATGCTGGAAATCCGCTCGCCGCTGATCATGTCGACCCTGACCATCGTCGTTGCCTTTCTGCCGCTGGCCTTTATCACCGGCATGATGGGGCCCTATATGGCGCCGATGGCCTTCAACGTACCGGTCAGCGTCATTATCAGTACGCTGGTCGCCTTCCTGGTGACGCCTTATGTCGCCAGCCGCTTGCTGCGCGCAGGCGCGCCCGTCGAGCCCGGTAGCACGCCGCCGGGGGAGGGCCTGTACCGGGCCCTACTGGCGCCGTTCCTGGACAGTCGTAGCCGCGCGCGTGTGTTACTGATTGTTGTGGTGCTCCTGTTCATCGCCTCGGCGCTGCTGCCCGTGTGGCGATCGGTGCCCGTCAAGCTGCTCCCATACGACAACAAGAACGAGGTCCAGGTGCTGCTTGACATGCCTGAGGGCAGCAGCCTCGAACACACAGCGGCCACTCTGCGCCAGCTCTCCGCGGCAGTGTCACGGGTCCCCGAGGTGCGCTGGATCGCGGCCTTTGCGGGTGAGCCCTCGCCCATGGACTTCAACGGCATGGTGCGTCGCTACTACCAGCGACTGGCGCCGCATCAGGGTGAGCTGCGCCTGGTGCTCGCCGACAAGGCCATGCGCGAGCACCAGTCCCACGCCGTGGTACTGCGGCTGCGAGCGCTGCTGGCGCCGCTGGTGACCGACGGTGTCTCGGTCAAGGTCGTGGAAGTACCGCCGGGACCCCCGGTGCTGAGTACCGTGGTGGCGGAGCTTTACGCCGACCCGCTGACGCCCCACGCCACCCAGGAAGCGGCGGCCAGGGAACTGCTGCAACGTCTTTCACGCGAGGCTCATGTGGTCGAAGTCGACTCGACGCTGGAGGCGCCAAAGCGGCAGAGGCGGTTTATTACCGACAAGCAGAAGGCCGCGCTCTCCGGTATATCCACGGCCGATGTGGCCCGCCTCCTGGCGCTGGCCAATACTGGGGAGGTCGCGGGATATCTGCAGGACCCGGACGAGATGCTGCCCGTGCCCATGGAACTGCGCCTGCCGCGATCCGGTCGCATTCATCAGGGGGATTTCCTCCGCCTGCTCGTCCGCGGGCGGGCCGGCATCACCGCAACGACAACCGAACAGGGGCTTGATGTCGCGCCGCAGCCCCTGGTGGCACTGGGCGAACTGGGTGAGTTTCAATCGCGCAGCGTCGACAGCACGATTCATCGCAAGGACCTGCGGCGGGTGGTCTACGTGATGGCCGAGCTCAACGGTCGCACGCCGGCGGAGGTGATTGCCGATATCAATGCGGACCAACGCCTGCCGGGAAAGACGCCGTCGCAGGAAGGCGGTGCGCCTGACTGGGACTCAAGGACCTTTTTCGACAGCGGTGGCGGCGACCGCTGGCAGCTGCCGCCGGGGACGGAGGTGAGCTGGACCGGGGAGGGGGAACTGTCCATCACGATAGACGTGTTCCGGGACATGGGGCTGGGCTATGCCTTTGCCCTGCTGGCAATCTTCGCCATTCTGCGCGTGCAGACACAATCCACTGCGCTGTCCCTGATCATCATGTCGGCGATCCCCCTGACTGTGATCGGGATCATGCCCGGGTTCTGGCTGATGAATCAGTTCGGCGAGCGCGTCGTCGCGGGAGCCCCTGATCCGGTCATGTTCACCGCCACGGCCATGATCGGAATGATTGCCCTGGCCGGGATCGTTGTGCGCAACTCGCTGATCCTGGTCGAGTTCATCGCCCAGGCCCTCGATGATGGAGAGTCCCTGCGCGAAGCGGTGCTGCGGGCCGGTGCGGTACGCATGCGTCCGGTCATGCTGACGGCCGGCACCACGCTCCTTGGCAATCTGATCATTACCCTGGACCCGGTTTTCAACGGCCTCGCCCTGGCGATCATTTTCGGCATTGTGGCCTCCACGCTGTTCACACTGGTGATCGTGCCCGTTGTGTACTGGCTGGTTTTCAGTAACGGCAATGCCACGGCACCTGCGGAGGTAGACGCATGATCAAGGTTCGGAAACTGCTCCTGCCGCTGGCGGCACTGGGCCTGCTGCTCCTGGTGATTGCATGGATGGCCGGGCTGTTCAACGAGCGCATTGCTCCCGGCGTCGAGTCGACTGTGACGCGGCAATCGGAAGATGTGCAGGTTGCCACGATGACAACGGAATCCGTCACAGAGGCGGTGCCGGCATCGGTGGAAGCGCTGGAGCATACCGTGGTGAGTTCCAGGCTGCTGGCACGGGTCAACCGGCTGCTGGTGCGGTCCGGTGATGTGGTTGAGGCCGGTGCGATGCTGGTCTCTCTGGAGGACGATGATCTTACGGCCCAGGCGCGTCAGGCGCGCGAGACCGTGAATAGCGTGGAGGCACGCCTGGAGGAGGCTGACCGCAACCGGCAGAGGGCAGCCAGCATGCATGAACGCGGGCTGCTTGCGGATAGTGACCTGGATGCCGCTGTGGCGGCGGCGCGCACGCTGGAGGCCGAGCTGCAGCGCGCCCGGCGACGGGTCGAGGAGAGCGAGGCGGCACTATCCTACGCACAGGTGCGCGCACCGATCGGCGGCCGTGTGGTGGAGCGCTTTGTCGAGCCTGGGGATACCGTGTCCCCGGGCCAGCCGATGGTGTCGCTGTATAACCCCGTTTCACTTCGCGTGGCGGCCTGGGTGCGCGAGTCCCTTGCCCTGTCGCTCGCCGAGGGTGAGACGCTCGCAGTGGAAATACCGGCCCTTGATAGACAGCTGGACGGCGCGATTGAAGAGATAGTTCCGGCCGCAGATCCGGGCGCCCGAGCCTTCATGATCCGCGTGCGCCTGCCGCCTGTGGCGTCCCTGCTGCCGGGGATGTATGCCCGGCTGCAGATTCCGGCGGGCAGCGCCCAGCGTCTGCTGGTGCCCCTTGATCGGGTGCGATCCATCGGTCAGCTCGATGTGCTGTGGGTGCAGGGTGAGACGGGACCCGAGCGCCGCTTCGTGCGACTGGGGCCTGCGCGTGGCGATGATAGCGTCGAGATCGTCGCCGGTCTTGCGCCGGGTGACCGGGTACTGCCACCGCCCGTTCGCGGTACTATTTTACAGAGCCCCTGAATACAATCTGTCTTGTAATTGAGAATCATTATTAGTAAGGTTCGCAACCATCATGATCGCATTCACAGACGTGCGGTCACAATCGGGAGCGTATGGGGGATTGATAGTGAAAAGGCAGGTATTGAGTGTGGCGGTGGCTGCGGTCATTGCGGGCGGGGGCGGTGTCGTCGCCAAGGCTGCTGAGCTGGAAGAGATCACCATCGTCGGCTCCGTCGCCGACGCCAGGATCCTGCCCGGCTCTGGCAGCGTGATCGACAGCGAGCAGATCACCATCGAGTTTGCCAACGACATCAACCAGCTGTTGAAGACCGTCCCCGGCGTCTACATCCGTGAAGAGGATGGCTACGGCCTGCGCCCGAACATCGGCATCCGCGGCGCCACCTCCGAGCGCGCCTCCAAGGTGACGCTGATGGAAGACGGTGTAATGATTGCGCCGGCGCCGTATTCCAATCCCGCCGCCTACTACTTTCCGACCGCCATGCGCATGCACACCACCGAAGTGGTGAAGGGGGCGCCTCTGCTGCGCTATGGGCCACAGACCACCGGTGGCGTGATCAACATGGTGTCCACGCCCATTCCTGACGAGTTCGGCGGCCGCATCAACCTGCGTTACGGCCAGAATGCCGAGGCCGACCTGCTCGCCTCGGTCGGTGGCAGGCAGAACGGTTTCGGCTTCCTGCTGGAAACCGCCCAACGTCGCAGCGACGGCTTCAAGGATATCGACGGCGGCGACCGCGATTCCGGCTACGACATCCAGGACTACGTGCTCAAGCTGGGCTGGGAGAGTGAGCGCCAGAGCCTGCTGTTCAAGGCCCAGTATTCCGACGAGACCTCTGACGAGACCTACCTCGGGCTGACCGACCGGGATTTCGACCGCGACGAAAACCTTCGCTATGGCCTGTCCGCGATCGACGAAATGCAGAACGAGCACGAGAGCTATAGCCTGACCTATCGGCTGGCACTGACCGAAACGGTGGACCTGACGGCGATCGCCTACCGCAACAACTTCAGTCGCAACTGGTTCAAGCTCAGCGGCGGCGGTGGCCTCGTGAGCGCGGCCAACGCCGGCGACGCCGATGCCCAGGGTGTGCTCGACGGCACCCGGGATATCACCGGCCTCAGCTACAAGAACAACAGCCGCGACTACACATCCGAAGGCGTGGACCTCAACTTCGATATCGATCTCGGGCGGCACCAGCTGGCTCTCGGCGGCCGGCTGCACCAGGACGATATGGATCGCTTCCAGCCGGTGGACATCTACGACCAGATCGACGGACAGCTGGTGCAGACCGGCACGGTGCTGCCCACCGGCGGCGACAATCGCCTGGAGGACGCCGAGGCTATGACTTTCTGGGCGGTGGACACTTGGCAGATCAGCGATGCGCTGAAGCTGAATCTGGCGCTGCGCTACGAGGACGTGGAATCCAGACGCCGTCAGTACGGTGATGTGGAGCGCCTCACCGCGCCCTCGGTTCGCGGCAACGACTCCACGGAATGGCTGCCGGGCGTGTCGTTCACCTACGCACTCAGCGACAGCTGGCAGGTGCTCGGTGGCGTGCATCGCGGCTTCTCGCCCCTTGGCGGCGGCGCACAGGAGAACGAGGATCCAGAAACCAGCGTCAATTACGAGGCGGGTTTCCGCTATAGCGGCGCGATGTTCCTCGAGGCCATTGCCTTCTACAGCGACTTCGAGAACAAGAGCGAGAACTGCTCCAATGCCAGCCCCTGCAGCAACGGTGCCACCAGCGGTTCGTTCGTGACCGGTGAGGCGGAAATCGCCGGCGTGGAAATGCAGCTTGGCACCACCTTCGAGTTCGCCGGGCTGAATATGCCGTTCGACGCCATGTATACCTACACCCTCGCCGAAACCAGCGGTGACAGACCGGAGCTGGGGTTCGGGGACGGCGATCGCCTGGCCTCGGTGCCCGAGAACATCTTCAGCCTGCGCCTGGGGCTCGAGAGCCAGTCGGGCTGGAACAACTACGCCGTGGTGAAATACATCGACGAGATGTGTGTGAACATCGGCTGCAATAACAGCAGTAGCCCCTTTGCCGAGACGGACGATCTGCTGGTGGTCGATTACATCAGCCGCTACGCACTGAACGACGGTGCTGTTGTCTTCCTCAAGGTGGATAACCTGCTGGACGAGCAGGCTATCGTGTCGCGCCAGCCCGACGGGGCGCGTCCCAACCGGCCGCGCACGGCATCCGTTGGCGTGCAGTGGTCCTTCTGAGCATCTTCAATTCGACCTTTTGCCAGTACTGAGCTAGTTTGGCCGTGTCCCTGCGCTGTGGCGACCGCACAGGGTTTCTGCCCGCATTGTGCTCAAGGCAGCCTCCAGCGCAATAACGAGGGCGAAACCTGACATAAGGAGCACCCGGATGGCGATCACGGATCACGTCGATCTCAATCAGTTCATGGACAGCGTAAAGCGCCGCAACCCCGGAGAGGTGGAGTTTCACCAGGCTGTATATGAGGTTGCGGTCAACGTCTTCGACTATATTGCGGACAAGGAAATCTACCACGAGAAACAGATCCTGCGCCGGATTACGGAACCCGACCGTGTGGTCAGCTTTCGCGTGTGCTGGGAGGACGACAAGTGCAACGTCCGGGTACAGCGCGGCTACCGGGTGCAGAACAGCAATGCCATAGGTCCGTACAAGGGCGGACTCCGTTTCCACCCCACCGTCAATCAGAGCATTCTCAAGTTCCTGGCTTTCGAGCAGACCTTCAAGAACAGCCTCACGGGTCTGCCCATGGGCGGCGGCAAGGGCGGTTCCGACTTCAACCCCCGCGGCAAGTCAGACAACGAGGTCATGCGCTTCTGCCAGTCGTTCATGACGGAACTGTACCGTCATGTGGGAGAGGATACAGACGTCCCGGCGGGTGATATCGGCGTCGGTTCCCGGGAAATCGGTTACATGGTCGGCCAGTACAAGCGAATCACCAACCGCTTTGTCGGTGTGCTTACCGGCAAGGGGCTGGAATACGGCGGCAGCCCCATCCGTACCGAGGCCACCGGCTACGGCTGCGTGTATTTCATGGAAGACATGCTGAAGGTCGCGGGCGACACGATCGATGGCAAGACCTGCCTGGTATCGGGCTCCGGCAACGTTGCGCAATACGCGGCGGAGAAGCTCGCCCATCTCGGTGGCAAGGTGGTCACCATGTCGGATTCCGATGGCTTCGTCCATGACCCGGCGGGGATCAGCGGTGAGCGGCTGGAATGGATAATGGACCTCAAGAACCGGCGCCGGGGTCGAATCGAGGAGTACGCGAAGGAGTTTGGCTGCGAGTACCACGCCGGCAAGCGGCCGTGGGCCGTGCCGGCGGACCTGGCCTTCCCCTGTGCCACCCAGAACGAGATTACCCTGGACGACGCCCACACCATGATAGGCAATGGCGTGAAGGGCGTCAGTGAAGGGGCGAATATGCCGACCGAGCAGTACGGTATTCACGCCTTTATCGATGCGAGGGTGCTGTTTGCCCCGAGCAAGGCAGCGAATGCCGGCGGGGTCGCGGTATCGGGTCTCGAGATGAGCCAGAATTCGGCTCGCATCACCTGGAAGGAAGACGAGCTGCAGCGCCTTCTGCGTGAGATTATGGGCGGCATTCACGAGCGCTGCGTGAAATACGGCGGCGTGGCCGGAGAGAAGACCTACATCGACTACGTGAAAGGTGCCAACGTCGCCTCGTTCATCAAGGTCGCGGATGCCATTATTGCCTACGGTGTCGTCTGATTCCTGTGCTGATGCCGGCCGTTCGTGTCCAGCTTCCGGCGTGATCAGGTAGCGCCCGCCGCAGTGGTATCGCCCCGATAGTCTATGGCGATAATGACGTAGCTCTGCTCCCCCGACGGGGTCGCCACGGCGACCTCGTCGTCCAGCGCTTTGCCCAGCAGGGCCCTGGCGACGGGGGAATCAATCGACAGGCGTCCGGTGGGAAGGTCGAACTCATCCGGCCCCACAATCTGCCAGTGCAGTTCCTCACCGGCCTCGTTCTCCAGCGTGACGTGGCAGCCGAAGTAGACGCGGCCGGTGTCGCTCGGGGGGCGGTCCACGATCTCGACCTCTTCGAGGCGCTTGTTGAGAAAGCGCACCCGGCTGTCGATCTCGCGCAGCCGCCGCTTGCCGTAGATGTAGTCGCCGTTCTCCGAGCGGTCGCCGTTCTTTGCCGCCTCGCGCACCACGTCCGTGACCTGAGGTCGCTCCACCTTCCACAACCGGTATAATTCCTCGCGCAGGGCGCGCTCGCCCTGCGGGGTGATGAGTGCGGTACCGCGGCGGCGGGGTGGTCGGTAGCGTGACATGGCGCGCAGTGTAGCGCGGCGTCCGCAGCCCGGTAAGCCCCGATACTCGCACCCGCTGGTAGCGCCAACTGAATCGAATGAGGGAGTACACCCGAGAATGCCACTGATGACACCGGTAACAGGAATGCGCGATGTTCTGCTGGCCCTTGGCACGACGCTGGCAGCGGCGAGCGCCGGCGCTATGTGTGTTGACGTGCAGGGCGATCCGGCCCAGGGCGGCGTGATCTGGGGCGAGGTAGCGCCCCGGGCGGCTGTGAGCCTGGACGGCGAGGCGATCGATGTTCTCCCCGACGGGCACTTTGTGGTCGGGTTCGGCCGCGACGCCGGCTCCCGGAGCCGGCTGGTGGTGGAAGCTGACGGTGAGCGCTGTGAACAGGCGCTGGACGTCGGGGCCCGGGAATACCGCATACAGCGGGTGGAGGGCGTGCCCCAGCGCACGGTGACGCCGCCGCCGGAACAGCTTGAGCGCATCCGCCGCGAGCGGGCACTGGTCGCCAACGCCAAGCGCCAGCGCGTCGAGCGGCCCGAATGGCTGCTGCAGGTGGACGGCGGCTTTGACTGGCCTGCCACCGGACGCATATCCGGCGTCTACGGCAGCCAGCGCTTCTACAATGGCACCCCGGGGAGCCCGCACTACGGCGTCGACGTCGCGGTGCCCACCGGCACGCCGGTAGTGGCGCCGGCCGCCGGCATCGTCACGCTGGCCGAGGACGACCTGTTCTACTCTGGCGGCACGGTCATCCTGGACCACGGCTACCGGCTGTCGTCTTCCTTCCTGCACATGAGCCGCGTGCTGGTCTCGGTGGGTGATGAACTGCAGCGCGGCGACCTGATCGGCGAGGTCGGTGCCACCGGCCGTGCCACCGGGCCGCACCTGGACTGGCGCATGAGCTGGCGGCAGGAGCAGGTGGACCCCCAGCGGCTGGTCCCGCCCATGCCTGCGCCCTGAAAAATCCGTATACTATTGCGCAAATATGAATCGAGACACTGGATCATCGCAGATCCCGCTACGGAGTCGGTATGATTGACAAGAAACTGCTCAGCATCCTCGTATGCCCGGTTACCAAGGCGCCGCTCGAGTACGATGCCGAAAAGGAGGAACTGGTGTGCAAGGCCAGCGGGCTGGCCTATCCGGTGCGCGACGGTATTCCGGTTATGCTGGAGAGCGAGGCGCGCCAGCTCACCGCCGACGAGAAACTGGGGTAAACCGTGTCTGATACAATTTTTGGCAGGATCATCGCCGGCGAGATTCCGGCCGACAAGCTGTACGAGGACGAGCACTGCATCGCCATCCGCGACATCAACCCGCAGGCGCCGGTGCACGTGCTGGTCATCCCGAAAAAAGCCATTGCGAAGCTCTCGGATGCCACGGCCGACGACCAGGCACTGCTTGGCCACCTTATGCTGGCGGCGGGAAAGATCGCGCAACAGGAAGGCGTGGGCGATGCCTTCCGCCTGATTGTCAACAACGGTGAAGGGGCGGGCCAGACGGTATTTCACCTGCACCTGCATATCATCGCCGGCCGGGAATTCGCCGAAGGCCACCTGGCGGGCTGAGCCCGCCCTGCACTGACAGAGACCCACTATGAAGACCGGAGACATACGCGAGGCCTTCCTGGCGTTTTTCGAGAGCCACGGGCATACCCGGGTGCCCAGCAGTTCGCTGGTGCCCGTGGACGACCCGACCCTGCTGTTCACCAACGCCGGCATGAACCAGTTCAAGGACACCTTCCTCGGTACCGACCCGCGGCCCTATGTGCGCGCGACGAGTTCCCAGCGCTGCGTGCGCGCCGGCGGCAAGCACAACGACCTCGAGAACGTCGGCTACACCGCGCGCCACCACACCTTCTTCGAGATGCTCGGCAACTTCAGCTTCGGCGACTATTTCAAGCGCGATGCCATCCGCTTCGCCTGGACCTTTCTCACCGAGGAACTGAGCCTGCCGCCGGAACGCCTCTGGGTCACCGTGCATGTCTCCGACGACGAGGCAGAGCAGCTATGGATTGAGGATATCGGCTTTCCCGCCGAGCGCATTTCCCGGCTGGATGAGGACAATTTCTGGCAGATGGGTGATACCGGCCCCTGCGGTCCCTGTTCCGAGGTGTTCTACGAT
>JAWLGG010000502.1:0-2828 GCA_041685155.1 Chromatocurvus sp. | reverse complement strand
GCCTATGCGGTCAGCGGCATCTATGACCTGATTGTGATCGCGGAAGCGGACTCCACCGAAGAACTGGACGCCGCGCTGGACCACGTGCGCGAACTGGAAGGCGTGGAGCGCACCCTCACCAGCGTGGTGCTGTCGACCAAGTTCGAACGCTGAGGCTGCTGGGCTGCTGGGGTCCCGGACCTGACCCCAAAAGTTCAATTGCCTTGGATCGGCGAAGCGGTTAGCTTTAAGTTCAAAAATAAAAGCTACGGAAAACCGCCCATGTCGACCCAGTCTCCGCCCACTGCCTCCTACCGTCGCTACGTGCTCGCCGTACTCACGGTTGTCTATGTCTTCAATTTTATAGATCGCCAGATTCTGGTCATTCTGCAGGAGTCCATAAAGGCGGAAATGGGCCTTTCGGACGCACAGATTGGCATGCTCAGCGGGTTCGTCTTCGCCATCTTCTACGTCAGCATCGGCATCCCCATAGCGCGCTGGGCGGACGTCGGCAACCGGCGCAACATCATTGCCATGGCCATCACGGTCTGGAGCGGCATGACCGCGCTCGCCGGTTTCGCCCAGAACTACACGCAGCTGCTGCTGGCGCGAATCGGTGTCGGAGTCGGCGAGGCGGGCTGCAGTCCGCCGGCCCATTCGATGATTTCTGACTACTATCCGGCGGAGCAGCGCGGAACGGCAATCTCGATCTATTCCGCGGGCATCGGCGTGGGCATCGCCTTCGGCTTCCTGTTCGGCGGCTGGATCAACGAGTTTTTTGGCTGGCGGGTCGCGTTCCTGCTGGTCGGCGTGCCGGGGATCCTCATCGGTATCCTGCTCTATCTGACAGTGCGCGAACCGGCCCGCGAAATCACAGTAGGCCAGCCCCCGGACGGCCAGCCCGGTTTTGCCGACACGCTGTATACCCTGTGGTCCCTGCGATCCTTCCGCTACTACTCGCTAGGTATGGGACTGATGGCGTTCGTGGCCTACGGCGTCGGCAACTTCCTGCCTTCGTTCCTGATCCGCTCCCACGGCTTCAGCAGTGGTGAGACGGGCACCATCATGGCCTTCGTGGCCGGACTGGGCAACTCGATCTCGGTATTCCTGGGTGGCTACTTTGCCGATCGGCTCGGACGCAGGGACAAGCGCTGGTATCTGTGGGTAGCGGGTATTCCCGGCCTGCTGGCCGTCCCGTTTCTGCTGGCCTGCCTGTACGTGGATGATCCGCGTCTGTCAGTGGCCTGGATGTTTGCACACGTTCTCATGATCAGTGCGAGCCTGGGTCCCGTGATCGCCATTTCACACAGCCTGGT
Organism: Chromatocurvus sp.; assembly: GCA_041685155.1. GTDB lineage: Bacteria > Pseudomonadota > Gammaproteobacteria > Pseudomonadales > Halieaceae > Chromatocurvus. The sequence continues at coordinate 1,533 of JAWLGG010000502.1, read as the reverse complement.
GCCTCAGAACATGCGCGCGATGACGTCGGCGATCCTCTTTCTCGTGTTGAACCTGGTCGGACTGGGTGCGGGGCCGGTCGCCGTAGGGTTGATAAGCGACGCCTTGACCTCGTCCCTGGGGCAGGAAGCGCTGCGTTATGCGCTGGCGATTGCCTCATTAACCGGGGTGATTGCCGCCGGGCTGTTTCTGTTTTCCTCGCGCTACCTGCGAGCGGATCTCGCGCGGGAACAGATGGTTTTTCGATACCCGCGCAGGGGTCGGACATGATCAGGGGGAGTTGGTGCCGACAGGGTGATTCGAACACCCGACCCACGCATTACGAATGCGTTGCTCTACCGAACTGAGCTATGCCGGCGACGCCGGGGGCGAAGTCTAATGAAACCCTCCATGGGTGACAAGGACCTGATGCCGCTCATTTATCGTCGACCCGGCATCGACGCCGGACGGGAGCCACGTTAGGCTATCCAGGGGTGGGGGAACATTGCAGGAACACATCGCTCCCTGCAGCTCTATTTCGCAAGAACAGGAGAGTTCTCATGTACAACACGATTCTGGTGCCGGTAGACGGGTCCGATCATTCCCGGTCGGCACTTGCGGTTGCCAGCGAATTGCTGTCCGGCGATTCGCCGACCCTTCACCTGCTGACCGTTCCCGAACTCCCACCCACCGAGGGAGAAATGCGGCTCTGGACGCAGGGCACGGCAGGTGGAAAGATCAGAGAAGGTGTCGAGGCGGACGCGCGCAGGATTCTGGCGGATGCGCAGGCGTCGGTTGAAAAGGCGGGTGTTCAGTTCAGGCATCACCTGTTCTGGACGCCTCCCGCGATGGCTATTGTCACGGCAGCTGACGATCTGAAGGTCGACGCGATCGTTCTCGGCAGCCGCGGCCTCGGCAACTTCAAGGGCCTCATCATCGGCAGCGTCTCGAACAAGGTGCTGCACAGTGCAAAGTGCCGGGTGGTTCTGGTGCACTGACCGCCTCCACAGCCATGGGCCTGGCGATCACCGGCATGCCTGCGTGTGATCGCCGGGGCTGATGGCCTCAGCGAATCGGGAACACCATCCTGGCAATCTGTCATGCTCAACGGCATTCCCGCGGCGCGGCCGGTGGCGTGTGAACTCGCTGCCTCACTGCGCTTCCGGTTAAGGGGAACGGCGAGCAGCGTTGCGATCATACAGGTCAGCGACAGGGTGCACAGGGCCCTCCGCGGCACAGTCGCGAGGATCATTGGTTGTTTCCCCGGGCAGTATTGGGTGTGGTGGGAGTATCAGAATGGCTTTTCGCCGTCTCCCTGACGCCGTCCCTTGCGCTTGCGCCGCTCCGGTCGACCCTCTGTTTCATGCACCTCCGCCTGCGGTCCGACACCGCGGCGGCGATCGCCCTTTACGCTCTCGTGGCGTCGATCAAGATACTGCCGAAGCCGGCAGGTGCAGTTCTTCGAGGTGCAGTCCGCGAGCGGCAGGGAGGGTTCCTGCCCGAGCAGGAAGCGGTGGGCGCGAAGCTCCCGCGCTGCCGGGCAGGGTACGAGGCCG
>JAWLGG010000501.1:0-2829 GCA_041685155.1 Chromatocurvus sp. | reverse complement strand
ACGCTCCGCCTGCGCAACGTCCGCTTCCGGCACGCGGACGGCACCCTGGGCTGGCCAGAGCTGGCGCCCTTCGACGGCATTCTCGGGGCGGCTGCGCCGGCGGCGGTGCCGGCAGATCTGCTCGAGCAGCTGGCGCCGGGCGGGCGTCTCGTCCTGCCCGTGGGCACCGACACGCAACATCTTCATGTCATCACCCATACTGACGAGGGTTTCGTCACCGAGGTGGTCGAGGCGGTACGCTTCGTTCCGCTGCGCCCGGGCGTCCAGCGGTGACGGCGGATCGCGCCGTGCCGCTGCGCGAGTACGGCGGCATCTACCTGCGTGGCCTGCTCATGGGGGCAGCCGACATTGTGCCGGGGGTATCGGGCGGCACCATCGCTTTCATTACCGGAATCTATGACCGGCTGATTGCCGCCATCAGCGCCGTCGACCACCACGTCGCGATGCGGCTTCTGCGCGGGCAGTGGCGCGCCGCGTTCGCGGCAGTCGACGGTGGCTTCCTGTTCGCGCTGATGCTCGGTATTGCCACCAGCGTTGCCAGTCTGGCCCACCTTCTTACCTGGCTTCTCTCGGCCTACCCGTTGCTGGTCTGGGCTTTCTTTTTCGGCCTGATCGCCGGCTCGGCAGCGATTCTGGTGCGCCATGTCTCGCATTGGCAGCGAGTGACCGCAACGGCACTGGCCCTGGGCGTGCTGGTTGCCGCCGGTATCTCCCTGTCCCCGGCCACGCAGCTCGGTGAGGGCGGCCTCGCCCTGTTTGTCGCCGGTTTCATCGCCATCTGCGCCATGATACTGCCAGGTATTTCCGGCAGCTTCATTCTCGTGCTTCTGGGCATGTACGCCCCGGTTCTGGCCGCGGTGGAAACCTTTGATCTGCTGGCGCTCGGCATCCTTGCAGCGGGAGCGCTATGCGGCCTGCTGGCCTTTTCACGCCTGCTGAACTGGCTTCTCATGCACTTTCACGCCGCCTGCATGGCGCTTCTCACCGGATTTCTCATCGGCTCCCTGCTGGTGGTCTGGCCCTGGAAGGCCGCGCGGGATACCGAAGCCGGCGGCGTTGCAGCCCAGAGCAGCGTGCTGCAGTGGCCTCTGAGTCCCGGGGCGTTCACCGCGGTGACCGGCGAACCCGCCCAGGTGATGGGCTGCGTACTGCTCATGCTGGCGGGGCTGGTTGCCGTCGTTCTGATCGAGCGTCGCTGGGGCGACGACGGATCCTGAGGCGTGTGCGGCGGACAGCACTGGCGTGGGCTTGGGCTGTGTGCCGTTTTGCTGGTCTGCCTGGCACTTGCGGGCTGCGCCGGCAGTTCGCCGGCGCCCATTGAGGATCGCGGGGTGACGCCTTCGCCCGCCGGGCGCAGCTATCGCGTGCAGCCGGGCGACACCCTGTATTCCATCGCCTGGCGCTACGGCCTCGATTACGCCCGCCTCGCAGCCGCCAACAATGTCCCGCCGCCGTTCACGATCTACGTTGGCCAGCAGCTTGCGCTGCGCGAAGCTGAGGTCGTGGCCGTTGCGCCGTCGTCGTCGCAGCAGCCAGCAACGCAGCGCTCGGCACAGGAGCAGCCGTCGACAGCTCCGGCTTCCGCGTCGACGCCGAAACCAGTGGCGGCCACGCCGAAGCCCGCCCGGGAAACCGCCAGTGCGGCGCCCCCGCGACCCCCGCTGCGGCCGACGCGCTCGCCACCGGAGGCCGCGGTGGGCAGCTGGCGGTGGCCCGCCGAAGGGCCGGTCGTGCGCGGGTTCTCGAGCACGCTGCACAAGGGAATCGACATCGGCGGGGAGGTGGGTGATCCGGTGACAGCGGTCGCGGCGGGGCAGGTGGTCTACGCCGGCACCGGCATACCGGGCTACGGCGAGCTGCTGATCGTGCGCCACAATGCGCGCTATCTCAGTGCCTATGGCCACAACGACCGGCTGCTGGTGCGGGAAGGCGACAGCGTGCGAGCCGGCGAGAAAATCGCCACCCGGGGCAGCTCGGGCACCAATTCCGTGAAGCTGCACTTTGAAATCCGCGAGAACGGCAAGCCGGTCGATCCCATGGGACTGCTGCCGCGCCGCTGATGCGGGCCGCGGCCGTCGCGACCCTGCACAGACATGATGATCCGCCCCCGCTTGTCAGCCGACACCGGCTTGGGTAATCTGATGGACATTCTTTCATTGCGACAGCATCCGGCAGTCTGCCGGAGGAAAGTCGGCGGCGCGTATTATGGGTCGATCAAAGCGGTTAACCGGTTCCGATCAGGATCAGCGCAACGTCCAGGCGGGGGCCTATGCGGCCGATCACGATGGTCTCTCCCGCAGCGACATGGACGCCGACGCCATTGAAACCGACGACGCCGCCGCGATCACGGAGAACGAACCGGCGCTGAACGGCAGGTGTAACGGGGATCGCAGCCTCGATGCCACGCAGCTGTATCTCAGCGAAATCGGCTTCTCCCCGCTGCTCACCGCGGATGAGGAGAAACATTTTTCCCGGCTGGCACTGGCGGGTGACGAGAAGGCGCGTCGCCGCATGATCGAAAGCAACCTCCGGCTGGTGGTGAAGATTGCCCGTCGCTACCTGCACCGCGGGCTGTCCCTGCTCGACCTCATCGAGGAGGGCAACCTGGGCCTGATGCGCGCGGTCGAGAAGTTCGACCCGGAACGGGGTTTCCGCTTTTCCACCTACGCCACGTGGTGGATACGCCAGACCATGGAGCGCGCAATCATGAACCAGACGCGCACCATCCGCCTGCCCATCCATGTCGTCAAGGAACTGAATGTCTACCTGCGTGCGGCGCGGGAGCTGACCCAGCGCCTGGACCACGAGCCCAGCGCCGAAGAGATTGCA
>JAWLGG010000500.1:0-2830 GCA_041685155.1 Chromatocurvus sp. | reverse complement strand
CCCGGACCTGACCCCAGCAGGGCAGGCGCTGACCCCGAGCGCCTCTAGCACGTCCTCCAGCGCAAACGCGCCGACGTTGCCGTCATCATGTACGGCGTTATAAAGCACCGCCGGGGAAACCCGGCATGGGCTCGCGCGTTAGCCAGACCCCGTCGGTGTTAAGCACCTGCGCACCCTCGAAGCCGCCCAGCGCCGCCAGTGAGCCGCGCTCGAAGGCGCGGAACGTGTTCACGGTATCGTACTGATCCGCTACCAGCCAGGCGCCACTGCCGTCCTCACAGGCGTACAGGGCGATACCCTCGGGCTGGTGCTCAAACAGACCGTCGCCGATGATTCTCCCGGTAAACCCGAGGTCGAGATCGTAGACTTTCACGTTCAGCCGGTCCGAGGCCTCGTCCGACACCAGAAGATGGCCGTTTGCGGCATCGCCCCAGAGGGATTCCACTTCGCGCAGCACGCCGGGGCCCTCGGTCACACCACCGGCGCGGCGCCACTTCGCACGTACCCGTCCGGCATCGACCTGCACGTCGTAAAGATGCAGGCGGCGGCCGAGCTGGTCGTGGGGCGGAACCTCCTCATCAGCCGTTTCGTAGGCGTCGGTGATATAGAGGCGGTAGCCCTCATCCACAGGCATCACCCACAGCCCGTAGGGTCGCTGCAGTTCGTCACGGCCAAAGCTGCCCACCGGGGCGAAGGTCGGCAGCTGTAGCACCTGCACACGCCGGTTGTCGCGCTCGACCACAAAGACCAGGTCATCAACCACGGAGATGCCGTTGGGCCGGCGGAACTGTCCCGGCGCATCACCGGGCGCGCCGACGCTGCGCAACTCATCGCCGGTGGCAGCGTCGAGCACGATGAGCTGATCGGTGTCCTTCGCTGTGGCGATCAGCCAGTGGCGATCGCCATCACCATGCCATACGGCCACGGAATCCACGTTCGCGCCGCGATCCCGTGGGGTCAGATAGCGTTCGGTCACGATGGGGGTGGTCGCGTCGCTGTCCGGGCCGCCGGCTGGTCCGCTGCTGGTATTGGTGTCCCCGGCAGAGACAGCGGAGCTGACGGCCGCGCCACCGTTTGTGGTGTCGTTGCGTGATGCGGCATCGTCGCGGGAGGCATCGTCACAGCCTGTAACTGTGGCCAGGACGAGCGCCGCAAGAACCGGTGTCAGATACGCGTGTTTTTTCATGCCCTTCTACCTCTGGCCAGCGAAAAAAAAGCGCCGCGTGGGGCTGCGGCGCAAACGGGGGGATCATCAGGGCATTAGGAAGTGAGTCGAGCCGCGGCGAAGAGAGTCTGGCCCGGCTCCCAATTCGTGGCAGGTACCGTGCGCTTGCCGTCGAGTTCCGCGCCAGAGCCTTTTTCCATTACGACCATAATGTCCAAATGTGACAGCCTCGATACAGCAACATGACAACGCAATGAACCTTGTATGACAGAATGGGAATTCATCTGCCGGTAATCGGTTTGTCATGTAGGGTGGGCATGCTTCTGGTGCTTCTGGGGTCAGGTCCGGGACCAGGTCCCGGACCTGACCCCAATAGGGAGGAGATATGTCGCACATCCAACGCACACGCCGCGAATGGCTTCGCCGCAGCATGGTCGCCGCCGGCGTGCTGGCCATCGGACCCGCACTGTGGGGATCGGCGGCCCGGGGTTCGCCACGCGCTGCCGATCCGTTCGCCGCTCGCGGACTGCGCAGCAACATCCCCGCGCTGGCAGGGACACTGCGTGAGGTGACGGTGGAGAATGACCCGGCCACGCGGATGCGCCTGCCGGCCGGGTTCGAGGTGCGTGAGGTGGCGCGTACCGGGCAACCGGCGGTGGCTGGCAGCGACTATAGGTGGCACAGCAACCCCGATGGCGGCGCAGCCTTCCCGACCCGCGACGGCGGCTGGATCTATGTGTCCAACGCCGAAGTCGACGCCTGGCGCCAGGGCGGCGTCGGTGCCCTGCGTTTTCGCGCCGACGGCACCCTGCTGGACAGCTACCCGATCTGCGTCGGCACAACCAACAACTGCGCCGGTGGCCCGACCCCCTGGGGCACCTGGCTCACCTGCGAGGAGATCGATCAGGGCCTGGTCTACGAGTGCGACCCCGACGGCCTGCAGGCCGCCATCCCCCGCCCCGCCCTGGGCATGTTCAGGCACGAGGCCGCCGCGGTCGACCCGCATCGCGGCATGCTCTACCTCACCGAGGACGTCGAGGATGGCAACTTCTATCGCTTCATGCCTGCCAGCTACCCTGCCGGCGGTCGCGCGGACCTCTCCCGCGGCCGACTGCAGGCTCTGATCGCAGAAGGCAATGACCCCGCGCAGACCCGGCGCGTGCGCTGGGAGGACGTGCCCGCGCCGCTGCCAAGACTCGACGGCGCCCGCTCCCGGCGTCAGCCACCCACCCGACATCAGGTCGCAGATGCCACCACGTTCGATGGCGGCGAGGGCTGCTGGTATCACGCCGGCATCGTCTATTTCACCACCAAGGGCGACAACCGCGTGTGGGCGCTGGACTGTGTCGACAACACGCTGGACCTGATTTACGACAAGGCCTCGCAGCGGGCCTTCAACCCCGGAATCGACGACGTCGACAACCTGACCGTCTCCGCTGGCGGCGATGTCATTGTCGCCGAAGATGGCGCCGAGATGCGCCTTGTGGTGGTCGGCGCCGACTTAACCCCCTTTGAACTGGTCAACGTGATCGGCCAGCGCGACTCGGAGATCTGCGGCCCGGCCTTCAGTCCCGATGGCAGCCGGCTGTACTTCAGCTCACAGAACGGCGTTGCCGGCGACGACACCGACGGTCGCATCTACGAAGTGCGCGGGCCTTTTTTCAC
>JAWLGG010000043.1:0-11704 GCA_041685155.1 Chromatocurvus sp. | reverse complement strand
CCGCCCACGGCAACCGGCCTGCCGCGCAATACCGGATTGTCGCGCTGCTCCACGCTGGCATAGAACGCATCCATGTCGATATGGAGTATCTTGCGCTGGAGTGGCGACGGGGCATCCTGCATGGGCGGGATGTTAGGCAGGCGCGCGGCCGCAGGCAAGCGCGACAGCAAGCAAAGCTGTCACCAGCGAAGCGGGTCAGCCGTGGCGCGCGCGGAACAGGACCTGCGTCAACGCGCCGTCAAAGGCTGTCTCGTGGGCGCATTCAAAGCCCAGCTTTTCCGCCACGCGCAGTGAGGCCCGGTTGCCCGGCGCGATCAGGCAGGAGGTTCGCTCCGCCGTCAGGTGCGTGTCCGCCCAGTACAGCACCGCGGCCACGGCCTCGGTCGCGTAGCCCTTGCCCTCGTGCCGCGGCGATACCGCCCACCCGGCTTCCGGGATACCCGCAATCGGCGGCTCGATGTCGCGCCGGAAATCCGCGAGCCCCGCCTGGCCGACAAAGCCGCCACTGCTACGCTCCTCCACGGTCCAGTAGCCATAGCCAAGCAGCGGCCACAGGCCGGCGAAGCGCAGCAGCCGGTTCCAGGTGTGGCTCCCCGAGAAGGGCTTGCCACCGACGTGGCGTACGACCGACGGCGTCGCCCACAGTTCGGCTGCAGGCCAGAAATCCGCGACGCGGGTTTCCCGCAGCCGCAGGCGCGGCGTGACAAGCACCGGAGCTGACAACATGGCGAACTCCTGACCAATACAGGGAGACAGCGCCCCACCATACACGTTTTTCACGCGTGTCACGCCCTGTGTCGGTCGACAGCAGGCGCCGCGTGGCGGCGACGCAGTATCCGACTGTCAGGCTCGGTCCTGATCTGCAGCGGTTGGAGTCGCGGCGCATCTTCGTTAAGGTAATTATACACTTCAGCAATGGAGGATTCGTGACAGTAGCGAATTTCACAGTACCGGGAATGGAAAAATCCACAGCGAAGGAAGTGATCGACATCCTCGACCAGCGCATGGTGGCACTGGTCGACCTTGCTCTTACACTCAAGCACGTGCACTGGAATGTTGTAGGACCGAACTTCATCGCGGTGCACGAGATGCTGGACCCACAGGTGGAGTCTGTCCGCGCCATGGTCGACGCCACGGCAGAGCGCATCGCAACCCTGGGTGGAGAACCCGTCGGGACACCGGCGGCGATTACAGAGCGCCGCAGCTGGAGCGACTACTCCCTGGGCCGGGCGCTGGCTACGGAGCATCTCGCCGCGCTCGATGTGGTCTACGACGGCGTCAACGGCGACCATCGCAAGGCGATCACGCGCCTGGGTGAGATCGACCCCGTTTCCGAGGATCTTCTCCTCGGGCAATCCTCGGACCTGGAGCTCTTCCAGTGGTTTGTCCGCGCCCATCTGGAGTCATCCAGCGGCAAACTGGCATCGGCCGATGCCACCTCCGAGAAAGGCGCGGCCAGGGCGGCGCGAAAGGCCAGCTAGCTGCCTTGCATTGTGCGCGATGGCGGCCCGGCAATACGGCGCCATCTCGCACAGACCGGGATGTCGACATGCGGACGTCCCCGCTCCACCTCGATATCCCTTCGTGTCCTGTCGACGATATCTGCCAGCGTTGGCGTCAGCGCCGATGTCCGCACTTCATTCAGCTGCTCCGCAGCAAGCTCGGGGCAGCCCACCTGGAGCAGAAGGTCGGCAAGGTTGTTGCGCGCGGCAATGTGTTGCGGATGTGACTGCAGGAGCCTGTGATAGGTTCTCCCGGCGTCAATCGCCTCACCCGCGCGGCGTCGCGCATTGCCCGCGCCGAACAGCACATCCGGATCGTCGGGCCAGCGTGCCAGCAAGCTATCCCAGGCACTGGCCGCCGCCTCTGCCGTCAGCAGCGCCTCGGCATTCGCGACAGCCCGGGCGACCGGCGCTGGCGCAGGCTGACTGGCGGGGAGCTGACCCGGCCGCAGCACCACCACACCCCAGTACTCGCTGCGCTGCCAGCTGCTCATGAAGCGCTGCACGGTCTCGCGCCGGGTTTTCTCGACGCCCGAGCGCAGGATGAACACCTCCTCGTCGGGGTCATAGCCAACCACAACCGCATAGTGCCAGCGCGGCAGTCGGTCGAGGCCCAGATTCTGCAGTACGAGCAAGGGGTGTCCATCAGCCAGCTCCGCACCGATGGCAGCAGGTGCAGGAGGGACGGGGAAGGGAATGCGACCGGCGCGACGCGCCGCCGCGATCATCTCCGGCTGCAGGCTACCCTGCTTGCCGGGGACGTACACACTGTCCACCAGTGATGCCATGTCGACGTCGACACCACTCCACCCCAGCACAGTGGCCAGCGCTGCCGGCCCGCACTGGTACTGGTCCTGGGCATAGAACGGGACCTCCGTCAGCTCGGTCGCCGGCGGTGCCTGAAAGGCAATCTGCCGACCCGCGCAGCCGGCGAGCAGCACCGACAGCAGGAGCCACAGGCAGTAGCCCACTAAGCCATGATGTCTAGATCGCAGTGAAAATATCCGTGACCCCCACCAGCTCCAGCACGAGAAGGACGACAAACAGCACGCCGAGCACACCCACGATGCCACCCGCCGGCAGCTCATCCATCCTGTCCGCAAGCAGCTGCAGCTCCGCCGGGGACAGCGCGGCCACACGCGCCAGGGCGTTCTCGTCCGTAACACCCAGCGCCACCAGACGCTGCTGCACCGACTCGCGCAGCTGCGCCACATCGGCGCTCGCCGCCTGGGAAAACTCCAGGTGTTGGGCAGTACCTATCACCGCCGCCTGGCTCGACGTCGCCCAACCGGCAACCACCATCACCAGAACCTTGAGCCATACCATCAGACGCAGTCCGTTCATCCTGTCACTCCTTTTTGCCACGCACTTGTTGTCACGCAATTGCCTTTGTCCCGCCCAGTATACTCCAGTGGGTCGCGTGGTAAGTTCGGTAGCGCTCAGCCGCCGAATCCACCGCCGGCGTCCTGCGGCGCGAGACGCAGCAGCCGGCTGTCGGCCACTGCCACCTGCCGGTGAATCACAATGGCCTGGTAATCAGGGTCCGTCACCATCGCCATGAACGCAGCGGCTGTGGGGTAGCGCGCCACGAAAGCCACATCCCAGGCCTCGTCGGACGGCCCGATCAGCAGGCAGTCGCCGCGCCCCCGCCACAGGATCTCGCCACCGAGCCTCTGGAATATGGGACCACTGTGCTTGCCGTAGCGGGCATAGGCCCTGGCACCGGTCACCTGCTCGCCGTCTGGGTACACCGCGGTCGGGTTGAAGCGGATCAGGTTCAGCATGTGGATGGGCGTATCGCGGGGCAGTGCCTTGAAGGCGTCGAACTGCTCGCGGGTTGGGTCTACTGAACTCATGATCGGGCCTCCGGGCACGGCGTTGGGGTTAAGGGCAACCTGACACGCCAAATGCCGATTGACAAGGCCCGCGCTGCGGTGCCGGGCCGATGCCGACATGCTAGACTGCCGCCGATTTACGGGGCCCTCGCACCGATGGCCCCGATGCAGCGGGTAACACAGTGGCTAAGCAGAAATTCTATGTGGTCTGGCGCGGCCTCGCGCCAGGCGTCTACGCAACGTGGCCGGAAGCCGAGGCCCAGGTCAAGGGCGTGGCCGGCGCGCGCTACAAGGGCTTCCCCACCCGGGCCGAAGCCGAGGCAGCGCTGCAGTCGGGGCCGGGCAGGGCCCCCGCCCGCAAAACCGGGGCCGGGGACAAGGCGCGCGCCTCGGGCCACAGCGCGACTCAGGCGACGGTGCGCTGGCACGAGGTCGACATCTACTGCGACGGCGCCTGCGACCCGAATCCCGGGCCGGCCGGAACCGGCCTGGCCGTGTACCGGGATCACGCGCTGAGTGAGCTCTGGTATGGCCTCTACAACCCCGCCGGCACCAACAATACGGCGGAACTGCAGGGCCTGCTGCACGCGCTCAAGCTGGCGGCAGCGGCCGTGGAAGACGGCCGCCAGACGGCCATTCACTGCGATTCGCGCTACGCCATCGACTGCGTCACGAAATGGGCTTTTGGCTGGAAGGCCCGCGACTGGACGCGAAAAACCGGGAAGATCATGAATCTGAAGCTGATCCAGGACGCACATGCGCTCTACATCGAGCTGGTCGACCACCTCTCCGTGCTGCACGTCCCGGGACACGCGGGTATCGAGGGCAATGAACTGGCCGACCGCATGTCCATGCTGGCCATCCAGCGCGCCGAAACAGACCTGGTTGCCTGCACGCCACCATTCGACGTGGTGGCGCTGCTGGCCCCAGGAGCCTGTCGGACTCAGGACTGATCTACTGCGGCGGCAGCCGACGATACACCCAGGCGCGCTCGCCACTGGCCAGCGTGGCCTCGATGCGCTCATAGCGGATACCCAGCCGCTCATAGCGATCGAGCCTGGCCAGCGCCTCGGCCCCGACCACAAATACCTCCCCTTCGGTGCGACCCTCCGGCCGGGGTTCAAGGTCGAGCCCGCGCTGCACGAAGCCGGGCAGGATCGCCTCGCGGGTGTCTATCCAGCGCCCGGTGACCAGCCGGCGCACCAGCGGCTGGCGCAGGGTGCCGTAGACAAACACCCGGTGCTCGCTATCGGGATCGATCGCGGCGAGATCGGCGGGGGCCTGGTAGCCATAGGGGCTGACCCAGGTAAACCAGGCGACGAGCGCAGCGGCAGCCAGGGCGAGCGGACACAGCCACAGCGCGTGCAGGCACCAGCGCCCCGCGCGCGCTCGACGGCCGCCAGGCCTGCCACCGGGCGCGGGACCGCTCCTCCTGCCTGGCGTATCGCTCACAGATGCCCTCCCTCGCAACGAAGTAAACGCGGCGTGTCGCGGCCGGTACCGCCCGGCGTCGCGGACGGGCGCTTCGCGCCGCACCGCTGGAGGCGTTAGACTGCCACACCATCGGCCCCCGAGGAGAGCTGACACATGCCCGCATCCGACCAGGCGATCCGCCGCCATACCGAACACTGGCTGCAGCGCGTCGTGGTGGCACTGAACCTGTGTCCGTTCGCAGGCCGCGAGGTCGAGGCCGGTCGCGTCCGCTACCGCGTGACATCCTGCGACACCGAAATGGCGCTGCTGCAGGCGCTGGAAGAGGAGATACGGTGCCTGCGCGGTGACAGCACTATCGCCACCAGCCTGCTGATCCACCCGCTTGTACTGCAGGATTTTTCCGACTACAACCAGTTCCTGGATCTTGCGGAAGGCCTGCTGGAGAGCTGCGATGCCGTGGGCGAACTGCAGATCGCCAGCTTTCATCCGCAGTACCGGTTTGCGGGCAGCGATGATTCGGACCCCGGCAATTACAGCAACCGCTCACCCTACCCGATGCTGCATCTGTTGCGCGAGGCCGATGTGGAGAGGGCCATTGCCGGACATCCCGATATCGACGCCATCCCCCGCCGCAATGTCGCGCATCTCGAACGCCTGGGGCGGGAGCACCTCGTTCGGCTGCTGGCCGCCTGTCTGGAGGACTGACTCAGGGCGGGCAGCGCGGACCCGTCTCCCGCAGGCTACTGTTTAGGGCCGACCCAGATCTGCTGCGCGTTGACGAACTCGTGGATGCCATGGGGTCCCAGCTCGCGCCCGTAACCCGAGCGCTTGATGCCGCCGCTGGGCAGGCGCGGGTCAGTCTTGACGATGCCGTTGATTGCCACCTGACCCGTCTCGAGTTCGCGGGCGATTGCCTCGCCGCGGCCGGCCTCCGACCATACGCCGGCCGCGAGGCCGTACTCGGTGTCGTTGGCTATCTGCACGGCCTCCCGGGCCGACGCGGCGCGCATGACCACCGCCACCGGTCCGAAGGTCTCCTCGCGGCAGGCTGTCATGTCGCCGGTCACATCCGCCAGCAGCGTCACCGGGTAGAAGAATCCCGGCGTTGTCGGCAGTGTACCGCCGAGCAGGCAGCGCGCACCGGCGGCTACCGTCTCCTCGACCTGCCGGTGAAGCTCGTCGCGCAGGTCCGCCCGCGCAATGGGGCCCACGTCCGTGCTCTCCTCCCGGGGGTTGCCCTGCTGCAGACGGCCGAGGCGCTCGGACAGAAGCTCGAGCATGCGATCGTACACCGGAGCTTCAACGATAATGCGTTTCGCGGCAATGCAGCTCTGGCCGGCATTGATGATGCGGGACAGGGTGATGGCGTCCGCAGCCTGCTCCAGATCCGCATCCGCCAGCACAAGGCAGGGATCGGAACCGCCCAGCTCCAGCACCGCGGGCTTGATTTCCGCCGCCGCGATAGACGCCACCGCGGCTCCACCCCGGTCGGAACCAGTGAAGGACACCGCGCGCACGCGCCGGTCGCGGATCACCGCCTCGACCTCCGGCGTCTGCAGGGGCAGGTTCTGGAACACCCCGTCGGGCGCACCGGCGCGCTCGAAAAGGCTGGCAATCGCGTCGGCACAGGCCGGCACATGGGGGTCATGTTTCATGATGCAGGTATTGCCCGCCATCAGGGTCGGGGCCGCAAAGCGGAAGGCAAGCCAGAACGGGGCGTTCCAGGGCAGTATGCCGAGGATCACGCCGAGAGGCAGGTACTGTACGTAGCTGAGGGAAGCGTCGGAGGGCAGCGTCTCCGTGCCCAGATAGGCCTCGGCATGCTCGGCGTAATGCTCGGCGCACCAGGCGGCTTTCTCCACCTCACCCCGGGCCTCGCGGATCGGCTTGCCCATCTCGGCGGTCATCAGCGGAGCCAGCCGCTCGACCTCCTCACGCATCAATGCTGACACCGCCCGGAGCACATGGGCCCGCTCGTCGAAGGTCGTGTACTGCCAGGAGCGATAGGCAGCTGCGGCGTTTGCAAGAATACTCTCCACCTGCCCGGAGTCGGCCACCGGCCGCTCGTGCAGGAACTCTCCCGTTGTCGGGTCAATCACTTTCAACATGGTTGCTTGGCTCCCAGCCTGCGCATCGGATCAGGACACGGCGTCGTTCGAGGATTCCAACGACTTCACTTCCAGCGCCCGCTCCCGGGACCTCCCCGCCGCCGTGTCCGCGGGCTTGACCACAAAGTCACGGTCGAGGGTGAAAAAGGATTCACAGCCGGTGGCCGTGACGAGGATGGTGTCTGAAATACCCACGGTCTTGTCGCCCTCGACGCCCCACATCCAGGGCAGGATATGGAATGTCATGCCCTCGCGCAGGACGCGGGAGTCGCCCTGCTTCAGGCTGACAATGTAGCCCTCGTCCCAGCTCGGCGGAAAGGCAATGCCGATGGAGTAGCCGGAACGCGTGATCAGCCGCGCGCCGACCATGTTGTCGGTGATGATGTTGCGGACCAGATTATCCACGTCGGATACGGTCAGCCCAGGGCGCAGCTGCGAATGCACCTCGTCCAGGGCAAATTTCATGCGCTCCTGGGCGCTGTGCATCGCCTCGCTGAGCTCGCCGCAGACCACCGTGCGCATCATCGCCGTGTGGTAGCGGCGATAGCAGCCACCCACCTCCAGAAACACATGCTCCCCCGGCTGTACCGTGCGACCTTCCCAGGTCGCGTGGCCGATCATCGACCGCGGACCGGAGGTCACGTAGGGCATGACCGCAGGAGGCTCGCCGCCGGCGCGAAACATGGCCGAGGAGATGGCCGCACCGATCTCGTTTTCCGTCACACCCGCCGCCGCCGCGTCGAAACCGGCGCGCATGCCGGCCTCTGTGGCGAGCGCCGCCTTCTTCATAACCTCGATCTCGACGTCGGACTTGCACACCCGGCCCTCTTCGACAATACCGAAGCAGTCGATCAGGCGCCCGTCCAGGAAAGTCGTGTGGATGGCGTCCTGGTGGTAGGCCGGGAAGAAATAGCTGTTGCGCTCATAGCCGACATTCTTGCCGTTGAGACCGAACTCGCGCAGCGCCTCGACAAGCATCTGGATGGCATCGCCGGTGTCCGGATAGGGGCGCGTCTTCTCCAGCCAGGTGCGGGCGTGGATGTTGGACTCCTCCAGGTGTCGGGTGATCATGAAGGGTTCGTCCTCCAGCGGCACGACCAGGGCCTGAAAAAACGAGTAGCCGGTGGTCTGGTAATCCGTGAGGTACATGAGGTTTTCCGGATCACTGATCACCACCGCGTCGAGCAACCTCGCCGCCATGCGCTCCCGCAACTCCTCGAGCCGGCGAACATACTCGGCGTAGGGGAATGTCATGTCATCGCGCTGCTTCATGCCGCTTGCGCCTCCGCCACCTCCGCCGCGATCGCCTCCCTGAGTGTGGTCAGGCCTTCCTGCAGGTCGGCATCGGGGATCGTCAGCGGCGGTATCAGCTTGATCGTGCAGCCGCCGGTACCGCAGGTGCCGAGCAGCGTGCCGTGCTCGAAACAGCGTGAAGCCACGGCCTTGGCCAGGGCACTGTCGCCGAGGTCAATCGCCTGCATCATACCCTTGCCGCGCACCTGGAACGTACGATCGCTGTAGCTGCCCGCGATCGCCTGCAGTTGCGCTTCCATATCGGCGCCCTTGCGCTTGACGTCATTCATTAGTTCGTCGTCGTCGAAATAGCGCAGCGCCTCGACACCGGCCACGAATGACAGGCCCTGGCCCCGGAAAGTGCCGGTATGCTCGCCCGGCAGCCAGTGCCTGTCGTGCTCCGGCTTGGCCAGGTTCATGGCCAGCGGCGTGCCGAAACCACCGATGCCCTTGGCCAGGGTGATGATGTCCGGGTCCAGGCCCATGCCGTCAAAGCTGAAGTAGTTGCCCGTGCGACCGCAGCCGGCCTGGATGTCATCGATGATGAACAGGGCGCCGAGATCCTTCGCCAGTTTCTCCACCGCCTGCAGCCACTCCGCGCTGGCCACGTGCACGCCGCCCTCGGCCTGTATGGCCTCGACCAGGAAGGCCGCCGGCGGCTCCAGGCCGCTGGACGAATCCTCGTACTCGGCGCGCAGACGCTCGACCGAGTCCAGGCCACAGCCCAGCGTGCAGCCCAGGCAGGGCTTCTCGCAGCCGTAGGGCTGGCGCAGGATGTGGTTCAGGGGCACCCCCGCCGCGTTGCGGAAATAGCTGTTGGCGGTGGCCGCCAGGGAGCCCAGGGTCATGCCGTGAAAGCCGGAGGTATAGGCCACCACCGTCTGACGGCCGGTCACCTTGCGCGCCAGCTTCAGGGCACTCTCGACGGCGTTGGTGCCGGTGGGCCCCATGAACATCATCTTGTAGTCCCAGCCCCGGGGCTCGATGATGGTCGCGGCGAAGCGTTCAATGAAGTCGCGCTTTGCCGTCGTATGCATGTCCAGACCGTGGGCAACGCCATCGTTCTGAATGAACTCGATCAGCTTTTCCTTCATGCGCGGGTTGTTGTGGCCGAAATTGAGCACGCCGGCACCGGCAAAGAAGTCGACGTAGGACTTGCCGTTCTCGTCGACCTGCCGCGCGTTCGAGGCGGATTTGAATACGGTGGGGTACAGGCGGCAGTAGCCGCGAATTTCCGATTCCCACTTGTTGAATGCGTCCATGATGTCTCCTGACTGTTCGTTGCAAAGTATGAAAAGGGTTCGTCGGGTGCCGCGCAGGCTGCGTTCCTGCCGCAGCGCCCGGCTCAGGTCGGCAGGGCCGCCCCGGCGAGGCGGGCGTAAATCCGCGCCACGCGGGATATCAGCGCGTCGTTGAAGTCGTAGCGCGAGCTGTGACAGGGAACCTCGTGCCGCTCCTGCCCGTCGCCGGCCCCGATCAGGGCAAATGCGCCCGGGATATGCTGCAGGTAATAACTGAAATCCTCGGACGCCATGATGGGGACCCGCACCGGTGCGTCCAGGGCCGCCGCGCCGAATTCATCGAGCAGTGCGCCGCGCATGATTTCCGCTTCCGCCGCATGGTTCACTGTCGGGTCATAGCGACGGTGGATGGCAACGTCGCATTCGGTGCCGTAGGCGCGCGCAGCGGACTCCGCCACCTCGGTGATCATTGCCGACAGCGGCTCGCGGTCCCGGGGGTCAGTGATGCGAAAGCTGCCCTCGAGCACGGCGATGTCCGGAATCACGGTGACACCGCTGCGCGCATCGATGGAGGTAATGCTGACCACGGTTGCCCCCTGGGCGGGCAGGCGGCGACTCACGACCTGCTGCATGGCCTGGACGATGGCCGACGCCGCGAGCACGGGGTCGCGACACAGCTCCGGCTGGCTGGCGTGACCGCCCTGCCCGCGGACCTCGAGCCGGAAGGTGCCGTTGCCCGCCATGACCGCGCCGTCCGGGCAGACGGCATGCCCGAACGGGATGGCCGGCCAGTTGTGCCAGCCAAAGATAGCGTCGATGCCGTCCAGGGCGCCCTCACGGATCATGGCCTCTGCCCCGTGGCCACCCTCCTCGGCAGGCTGGAACAGCAGCGTCACGGGGCCCGGCAGCTGCCTCTCGTGTGACCTCAGCCACTGCGCGGCGGCGAACAGGGTTGCCGTGTGGCCGTCGTGGCCGCAGGCGTGCATGCAGCCCGGGTGATGCGAGCTCCAGTCAACGCCGGAATTCTCGTCGATCGGCAGGGCATCGATATCCGCGCGCAGACCGATATGGCGCCCACTGGCGCCCGGTGCCAGGGTGGCGAGGGTGCCCGTATCGGCGCAGGCGCGCCAGCGGATTCCGAGCGCATCGAGACGCTGGCGTATCAGCGCCGCCGTCTGGTGCTCCGACCAGCTCAGTTCGGGCAGCCGGTGCAGTTCCCGGCGCAGACTCACCGACGCCTCCACCAGACTTGACCAGGCGTGCTGTTTCTCTTCCTGGGCCGCTTCCTGGGTCAATATTCCTCGCTTGCCGGACCACACAACCTCCGGCGTTTCAACGCATTGCATGCCCACGCTCCGCAAAAAACAGCGGAAATTACGTGCAGCCTATTGCACCACCTTAAAGTTTGGCACACCGCACTTGCAAGGCTTTTCGGGGTTGCATCCGGACACAATTGTAGCCGTGCGGCGGGCAGGCCCATCCGGCATCGGCGCGTCCGCCCGATGTCACCTGCTGCCTCCCGGGGCGCGATTGCGCTATAACTGGCACATGGAAACACGACAGCAACGGATGATCCGTGAAATCGTCGACGGCCCCGGGGAATCGGCGGATACCTCCCTGCAGCGCCAGGCCGAGCGGCATATCGACAGGGACTATGTGCCACGCACGCTGACCCCGCACGAGTGGGAGCAATGGTACGCTGCCCACGGCGTACCCCCGGGCCACCGCCGCGGCGTCACCGGCAGCGCGCCGGGCCCGGCGAGGGCCTCCCGGTGGCGCCGCCTGCTGACAAGGTTGATGCCCGGGTCCCGCAGGCAGTAGGCCACGCGGCAGGGTCGAGCTGGCCGGGCGTAAGTGCTGGTAAAGCGCCGCGCTTGCGGCTATCTTCCGCGCATGAACAGCCATATCGACCCGCGACCCGACACCATTGCTCACGCCTCCGTGCGTCCGCTGAAGAGCCTCGACCTGCTCTCGCAGCGCGAGATGGCCAGCCTTGCAAGCGCCAACCGGGAGCTGCACGAACTGTTCCGGCGCTGCGCCCTGGCCGTGCTCAACACCGGCGGCCACACGGATGACGCCCGCGCGGTGTACCAGCGCTACAGGGATTTCGACCTGCGCGTGGTGCCCGAGTCCCGGGGACTCAAGCTGGAGCTGATGCATGCCCCGGCCGAGGCGTTCGTCGATGGCCGCATGATCGTGGGCATCCGCAACCACCTGTTTGCGGCGCTGCGGGATATCGTGTTCACGCAGCACAAGATCGAGAACCAGCTCGCCTTTGACCTGCACAGCTC
>JAWLGG010000499.1:0-2830 GCA_041685155.1 Chromatocurvus sp. | reverse complement strand
GCCGCTCCTGCCCCAGCAGCGCCGCAGCCAGGAGCACCTGATTGGCTGCAGTGTCATGTTCCGGGAGTGCCAGCAGGCGACGCAGAAACCCTTCAGCGTCAATCGGGTCGTCGCTGAACAGGCAGATCTGACCCAGGGTGACGAGCAGGTTTGCACGCATCGAATCGGGCAGATCCTCAAGCGCGACTGCCTCTTCATAGGCCGTACGTGCACTCTCGAGCTCCTCTTCCTGGTACCAGGCGTAGCCAATGAGGTTGAGGCCGTGTGCACGCTCGTAGTCGCTCAGGCGCCCGGAAAGTATCTCCTCGATGATTGCGCGTGCAGCGGGCAGGTTTTCTGCGTCGAGCTCGGCCTGCGCCAGCTCCATCGCCTTGAACACCCGCTCGCTCATGCCAAGCACGGCCTCCCCCTTCTGCTGTGCAACGAGCGTTGCAGTGGGAAGGAAGAGTGCGAGAACAATAACCAGGGCCCGCAAGGTGCGGCGGCCCGCCGGCCGCAGATGCTTCATTGACCGGCTCCGCGCGATGCGTCGGTCTCGAAGTAGAACATGTTGTAGACACCCAGGACCTCGATGGCCGTGCCATCGATTACACGGGGCTTGTACTTGAAGCGCAGGGCGGCCTCCACCGATGGGCGCTCGAAGATGGAATCCGAGCAGGCGTCGGCAACAACTTCGACATCGCGCACGGTGCCGCTTGTTGTTACCGTGTAGCGCACAAGGCACTCGCCTGTCATGCCCCGCTGCAGAGCACGTCTGGGATACATCGGCGCGACCTTTACAATCGGCAGATAGTCGCCGTCACCGGTACCAAGGCCCAGGCCGCCACGACCGATATCCATGCCAAGGTCCGGATTCACCGGCGCGCTTACGGCGAGTGTCTGCCCGGAAAGGCTGCTGGACTGATTGATTGGCGGGGCTTCCGGCAGGTCACTCATTTCCGGTCGCTCCGGCTTGCGATCCTTGCGGTCGACGGATTCGTTGCGCTTGAGGCGCACGAAGTCGAGCATGTGAATGCGCTCGCTGCTGGAGAGACGCATTTCGCTGCTGTGAGTGAGAAAATACATGGACCAGGCCAGCAGCAGGGCGCTCGCGCTGGCCCCCAGTAAAAGGCCGAGCAGTAAGGCAGGATGGGTGCGCCTGCCGTGCCGATTACTTGCCAGTCGCATCAGATGTCGTCCGTGGCCATGGCGATGTTGAACACGCCGGCCCGTCGCGAGGCGTCCATGACCTGCACCAGCATGTCGTTGCGCGACTGGCGGTCGGCCTGAATCACGACGGTACCTTTGGGGTTCTCCGCATGCAGCCGTTCGATGATGGAACGCACCGAGCGGATGTCCACCGGGCGGCGATTGATCCAGACCTGATCGCTGGCGTCTATGGCGACAAGAATGCTCGCCTTTTCCTGCACCTCGGCGGTGGCCGCATCCGGCTTGTCCACTTCGATCCCAGATTCCTTGATGAAGGTCGCGGTGACGATGAAGAAGATCAGCATGATGAAAACCACGTCGAGCATGGGCGTGATGTCTACGCTGCTATCGTCCGGCTCCTGCTGGATGGAGGAGAGAATGTCACGCATGGCTATTGCCCTGTAACTGTGTGAAGTGGGCCGGGAGACGCTCTCGCGCCGCTGTTGCCCGACGCTCGGACACCGTCACCGCCAGAAGGCCGACAATGGCAACAACCATGCCGGCTAGCGTGGAGACCGTGGCCTTGGAAACCCCCGAGGCCATTGACCTGGGGTTGTTCGATCCCGTGGCTGCAAGGGCATCGAAGACCTCGAGCATGCCGAGAACCGTGCCGAGTAACCCGAGCAGTGGGCAGATCTTGATCAATGTGCCGATCAGACTGAAGTTGCGGCTGAGCTGGGAGGCGAGTTCTCCGCTCAGAGACTGGCGCCGCTGCTGCGCGTACCAGGATGTCTTGTCCTGGTGCTGTTGCCACTGCTCCTTGGCTATGCGCAGTTCATCGGGAAATTCGGCGAAGACGTAGTAGATCCGTTCGAACAGAAGCACCCACATCGCGAAGGCGATGAGCAGGATCATCCCCAGCACGGGGCCACCAAGCTCGAGTAGATCACCAAGCCAGGGCAGCCAGAGGTCGATCAGGTGCGTCATGCACCATCACTCCCGCCGGTGTGCCTCGACTCGGCACGTGCTGCCACCAGCGCCACCGCGCGCTGCTGCAGGAGGTCAATAATCCCGCGCGCGCGCCCCTGGACCAGGTTGTGCAAAAGCAGCATCGGAATGGCAACACACAGGCCCAGCACCGTGGTGATCAGCGCCTGTGAGATACCACCTGCCATGAGACGCGGGTCTCCGGCGCCGAATAGGGTGATGGCCTGGAAAGTCACAATCATGCCGGTAACAGTACCGAGCAGGCCCATCAGAGGCGCCACGGCCGCAATGATCTTGAGCAGGGGCAGGAAGCGGTTGATACGGGGAACCTCCAGCAGTACGGCCTCCCCGAGACGCAATTCGAGCATCTCCGCGTCCGGTGAATCTTCCTCGCGCGCCGCCAGAATGATGCGTCCCACCGCGTTGTCTTTGCTCGGGGTTTCTATGCTGCGTAACTGGCGGTGAATGACCCGGGTCTCGTTATACAGGATCAGCAGTCGGGCCACTGCGAGCAGCACACCCGCGATGCCAAGCGCGATGATGGTGTAACCGATGACGCCCCCCTGATTGATGCGCTCGCGAAAGTTGGGTGCCTGGGTCAGTATTTCCAGCAGTTGCCCACGTACCGGATCAATTGCCACGGGTACAAGTCGGTCGACGCCTTCTTCTATTGCCTGGTGGCGTTCTACCGCCAGCCGGGAAGCCGCTATCTTTC
>JAWLGG010000498.1:0-2839 GCA_041685155.1 Chromatocurvus sp. | reverse complement strand
GACCACCTTGTAACTGACGATCTTGCTGTCGATCTTGACTGCCATGTTGTCTCTCTGCCGGCATGACCTGCCGTTTCAGAACTTGCCGTAGTAGCCTTCTTTCAACGCGTCGAACAGGTTGGCGGCTGAGTGCACTTCGCCGTCGTACTCGACTTCCTCGTTGCCGCTCACTTCCACCGTGGAGCCGTCTTCCAGCGTGAACTGGTAACGGGTGTTCTCAAGGTCGGACTCCTTCACCAGTACGCCCTGGAAGGCCTCCGGGTTGAAGCGGAAGGTGGTGCAGCCTTTCAATCCCTGCTCGTGGGCATACAGGTAGATGTTCTTGAAGTCCTCGAAGGGGTAGTCCGTGGGCACGTTGGCGGTCTTGGAGATGGACGAGTCCACCCACTTCTGCGCCGCCGCCTGTATATCCACGTGCTGCCTGGGCGTCACGTCGTCCGCCACCGAGAAGTAGTCCGGCAGCTGCTCCCCCGGGTCCTCGGTGTAGGGCATGGCCCGCGAATTGATGCGCTCGCGGTAGGCCAGCAGCTCGAAGGAGAACACATCCACCTTCTCCTTGCTCTTGCGGCCCTCGCGGATCACGTTGCGCGAGTAGTGGTGGGCAAAACTCGGCTCGATGCCGTTGCTGGCGTTGTTGGCCAGGGACAGGGAGATCGTCCCGGTGGGCGCGATGGACGAGTGGTGCGTGAAGCGCGCGCCCTCGGAGGCGAGCTGATCCACCAGTTCCGGTGCGACCTCGGCCACGCGCTGCATATAGCGACTGTAGCGGGCGTGCAGTACCTTGCCCGACAGCCTGTCGCCCACCTTGATGCCGTCCGCGGCCATTTCCGGGCGCAGTTCGAGCATCGCAGCGGTGACCTCAAAGGTGTCGTCCATGATGGGCGCGGCACCCTTTTCCCGCGCCAGCTCCAGGCCCTGCTGCCAGCCGGTGAGGGCCATTTCCCGCGCCACTTCCTCGGTGAACTCCACGGAGGCGTCGTCACCGTAGCGCATGCCGAGCATGGTCAGCGTAGAGCCCAGGCCCAGGAAGCCCATGCCGTGGCGACGCTTGTAGGTGATCTCGTGGCGCTGTTCCGGCAGCGGCAGGCCGTTGATCTCCACCACGTTGTCGAGCATGCGCGTGAACACTGCGACGACTTCGCGGTAGCGGTCCCAGTCGAAGCGGGCCTTCTCGGTGAACGGGTCCAGCACCAGTTTGGTCAGGTTGATGGAGCCCAGCAGGCAGGAGCCGTAGGGGGGCAGCGGCTGCTCGCCGCAGTTGTGCGCGTGCAGGCCGTTGCCGTCAAAGGTGTTGATGCCGGGGATCTGCACGTCGTACACGTCTTCCGTGCCGTCCTCAGCGAGGCTGTCTATAGTCGCCACGAAACGCTCGCGGTTCAACTGACGACGGTAGCCGGCCAGGGCCTGCTCCAGTCGGTCCTGCTTGGCCGTGTCGGCAAAGCCCACGGACTCGGCGTAGGTGGCGATGTTGTCGCCGGATATCACCAGTTCGTGCTGCGCCGCCGTGGCATGGCTGGCGGAACCGCCGCGGCCATCGGGCAGCTGGGCCTCGCCAGCGGGCCGGCGCTCGCGATACAGCGTGGAGTTGATGCCGAGGCGCAGCAGCATGCGCTGCGCGGCTTCCAGTGTCGTGACATTGGACTGGGACAGGCGGATGCTGACGCCTTTTTCGCGGGTGCCCTGGACGGAGCCCTCAGCGTCAATAGAGCCGTCAGCGTCGAACAGGCCGCGCAGCAGGCCGCGGTGGAAATCGCTGGAGCTGTGCTCCGCCTCGGGAGTGATCTGCTTGCGGCCCGGTGCCATACCGAGGTTCTTCGCCAGCTGGCGCAGCGCGCCCGTCGCCAGGCGGTATTCATTGCGACCGCTGACTTTCTGCCAGCCGGCAAAGTCCGCGCGGTGCGGCATGCCCTGCGCAGCAGCGAGGGCTGCTGCCATGATGCCATCCGTACCGTCGCTGGCACTGCCCTCATTGACGGCAGTGGCCTGCGGCCAGACTGACAGCACGGCCTTGTCGTCCTTGAGCGTGCCATCGCCGATCAACAGGCCGGTGAGGTAGCCCTCGTCAAAGCTGTAGCGCCCCGCCCAGGTGGCGGCATCCCGGTGATTGTTCAGCAGTACCTGGTCACCGGCGCGCAGCTGGCCCGCTTCGCACCACTCGGTTTCGAGGCGCCAGCGGGTGAGCGCGGAGACGCGGCGGACGCGGTGATCGGCGGTCAGCCGCAGCGCGTGGCCCTCTCGGGTCTGCAGGCGCACCACGTCCTTGGTGGCGGTGCGGAAGAAACCCTCTGTGCCGCTGGCGTGATCCTCGCCATCGACCCGCGCCAGGAAGGGCTGTCCTACCAGGTCGGCGACCTGCCGCGGCCCTTCGGCGGTCTGTACCCAGGTGTCGGACGTCACGCAGGGATTGGTCGCGCGGATACTCTCCTGCCACCAGTTGTTGTTCATCTCGTTGACCTTGTCGATCAGGATGAATCCCGGCTCGGCGAAGTCGTAGGTGGAGGCCATGATCATGTCCCACAGGCGCTGCGCCGGGACCGTCTTGTATACGCGGCAGGCGACGTCACCGCTGTCGTTGCACAGGTAATCCTTCTTCACCGGGAACGGACGCCAGACCACCTGGGTCGGGTCGTTGAGATCGAAGCCGGATTCCGTGGCCTCCTTCTCCGTCATCGGGAAGCTCAGCGGCCAGTCGGTGCCGGCCTTGACCGCCTCGATGAACTCCGTGGTGATCAGCAGGCTCAGGTTGAACTGGCGCAGGCGGCCGTTCTCGCGCTTGGCGCGGATGAAGTCGAGCACGTCCGGGTGGTTGATGTCGAAGGTCGCCATCTGTGCGCCGCGA
>JAWLGG010000497.1:0-2859 GCA_041685155.1 Chromatocurvus sp. | reverse complement strand
CGGGCAGGGCTATGCGGAACACAAGCTGCGAGCCGTCCCAGCCGCAGGCCTCGCGACCCACACCGAGATCGCGCACGCTGGTCGCCTGACGTAGAAAGTCACAGGTCAACGCGAAATTACCCTCGCGCTTGACCTCTATGTGCGTGCGGCTCTGCTCCACCTCGAACAACTGGGATTCGGTAATCAGCTCAGCCATGCGAGCGAGACCGATCACCGAGGGTGCGCTGTCCGTGCCAGCCCCCCCCAGCACAACGCCCGGTCCTCCGCGGCCGCTCCGTTCGCCGCGCATCGCCGCCCGGCGCTCGGCCTGTTTGCGCAGATTGCGCACCAGGGCGCTCATCTGCGCCTGGACGTTATCGCTCTCGGCGAAATTCAGTTCCCAGTGGCCGGAAAAATCCACGGGGGCTGCGACAGATGGTTCACTGCGCTCCTGCGCCGTCTGCGTACAGGAAACCAGAAAAGCGGCAATACCGGCAATACACCACGCCCAGATCCTGCGGAGATCGTACCGGGTGGGTGCAGCGCGACCGGGGCAGCCAGTGCGTGGCAGACACCGACCCGCTGACCCGCCGCTGCGATCCTCGAATAACACCACGCGCATAGTTGTCTTGTCGTCCGGTATAAATGACGCATGGTACATGAAACAGTATACTCGCGCTCCTTGACTCAAGCCACAGGCAGCATCGGGAGAGACCATGGCAAAGCGCGTTTACCTGTTCAATGAGGGCAACCGTGACGATCGGGACCTGCTGGGAGGCAAGGGTGCGAATCTCTGTGAAATGACCAATCTGGGGCTTCCTGTGCCATTCGGCTTTGTCATCACCACGCCGACCTGCCGGGAATTCTTTGAAAACGGCAATCATCTGCCAAACCTGCTGGAGCAGGAGTATCGCGTTGCCCTCGACCTGGTCGAGAAAAAAATGGATGCTCGCTTCGGCGATCCCGAGAATCCGCTGCTGTTCTCGGTGCGCTCCGGCGCCCCCATCTCGATGCCGGGCATGATGAACACAATTCTCAACCTGGGGCTGAATGACGCGATTGCGGCTGGCCTTGCCGAGAAAACCGGTAACCCGCGCTTCGCCTACGACTCCTACCGACGTTTTATCCAGATGTTCGCCGACGTGGTGATGGATCTTGACGGCGCGCAGTTTGAACGGGAAATCGACCAGTACAAGCACGCCCGGGGTTATCAGAGCGATATCGACATGAGCGCGGCAGACTGGCGCGCCATTGTCGAGATCTTCAAGGGCATTGCCGATTTTCCGCAGGATCCTTTCGTACAGCTGCGCAAGGCCGTTGAAGCCGTGTTTCTCTCCTGGCATACCCCCCGCGCCAACGTCTACCGGGAAATGAACAATATTCCGGATTCGCTGGGCACGGCGGTAACCGTGCAGGCCATGGTGTTCGGTAACTTTGGCGATGACTCCGGCTCTGGCGTGGCGTTTACCCGCAATCCCTCCACCGGCGAGCACACCTTTTTCGGCGAGTTCCTGTTCAATGCCGCAGGAGAGGATGTCGTGGCAGGCACGCGCACACCGCAGCCGATCTCGACGCTGCAGGATCGCCTGCCCGGGGTCTACCAGCAGCTCGATGAAACCCAGCGCCTGCTCGAGAAGCACTACCGCGACATGCAGGACATAGAGTTCACGGTTCAGGAAGGCCGCTTCTACATGCTGCAGACCCGCAGCGGTAAGCGCACCGGGCGCGCCTCCATCAAGATCGCGGTCGACATGGTAAATGAGGGCCTGATCAACGACAAGGAAGCACTGCTGCGGGTATCTCCCGAGCACGTCGAAGCGTTCCTGCATCCCATGGTTGACCCCGCAGAGAAAAAGGATGTCGTTGCCACAGGCTTGCCGGCAAGCCCGGGAGGAGCAACGGGACGCGTGGTGTTCTCGGCTGACGAGGCGGTGGAGGTGGCTCGCGATGGCCGCCCGGTCATTCTGGTGCGCCGGGAAACGACGCCAGAGGACATCCACGGAATGAAAGTTGCTCAGGGCATCCTGACCGAGCTCGGCGGCATGACGTCACACGCCGCCGTGGTCGCCCGGGGCATGGGCGTCTGTGCCATAACCGGCGCCACCGGACTTGGCGTCAATATCGAGGCGGGCACGGCCACCACGCGGGACGGCCACGTGATCACGCGCGGCGATGTAATCACCCTCGATGGCAGCAGCGGCGAAGTGATGCTCGGGGATATTCCGAAGACCGAAGCCAGCTCCAGCGAGGACTTCCAGACACTGCTGTCCTGGGCCGATACCCATCGCCGCCTGAAAGTCCGGGCGAATGCCGAAACCCCCGAGGACGCGCAGCGCGCGCGCGACCTCGGCGCTGAGGGTCTCGGCCTGTGTCGCACCGAGCACATGTTCTTCGACCGTGAACGGATTGATCTCATGCGCGCAATGATCCTGGCGCGCAACAAGGACGAACGTGAGCCCTATCTGCAGAAACTGCGGGGTTTCCAGCAGGACGATCTGCTGGCGCTGTTCAAGGTCATGGATGGACTGCCGGTGACGGTGCGCCTTCTGGACCCGCCGCTGCACGAGTTCCTGCCCCACGGCGAGGAGGATGTGGTCGAGCTGGCGAGGCGACTCGGTCGCTCTGCGGAGGAGGTTCGCGAGGCTTCGGCGTCGCTGTCCGAAGTCAACCCCATGCTCGGTTTTCGCGGCTGCCGCCTGTCGGTAGTCATGCCCGAGATCACCCGCATGCAGGTCAGCGCCATTATTGGCGCAGCCATCGAAGCCATCGAGCAGGGCTACCAGCCCTACCCGGAAATCATGATTCCCCTGGTCATCAACGTGCGCGAGATACGCCTGATCGGCGAGATCATCGACAGCAGCATCCGCAAGATGCTCAAGG
>JAWLGG010000496.1:0-2866 GCA_041685155.1 Chromatocurvus sp. | reverse complement strand
TTCGGCAGGCGCCTGCGGGACCAGCCGCTCATGCGCAACGTGCTTGCCGACCTGCAGCTCGAGGTCGAGGGATCCCTGGCGCTGACCCTGCGCATGGGCGCTGCGCTGGACCGGAGCCTGTCGCCGGGGGGCGACGAGCACGAAAGCCGGCTGCTGCGTCTCGGTCTGCCCACCGGGAAGTACTGGATCTGCAAGCGCACGCCCACGCTTACCTACGAGGCGATGGAGTGCCTCGGTGGCAACGGGGTGATCGAGGATTTCATTCTCGCCCGCCTCTACCGGGACGCCCCCATCAATGCCATCTGGGAAGGGTCGGGCAACGTGCAGGCGCTGGATATGCTGCGCGCGCTGGGACGCAGTCCCGAGGTACTGGAGGCCTGGTATGCCGAGCTCGACACGGTCCGGGGAGAACACGCCGTTCTCGATGCCGCGGTTGACCGGCTCAAGGCCGTGATGCGCGACACCGGTACCGCCGAGTACCGCGCCCGGCACCTGGTCGACCAGCTGGCGCTGACCCTGCAGTCTGCGCTGTTGCTGCAGTCAGCATCGCCGGCGGTCGCCGACGCCTTTATCCTGTCGCGCCTGGATTCCCGCGGTGATCGCAATTTCGGTACCCTCGCCGGTGACGCCGCCGTGGATAGCCTGCTGGAGCGCGCCGATCCCCACATTGCAGCCTGAATCGAGTACAGTCTCCAATAACCCTGCTCACGGTACCCTGAATCATGCCTTCGAATGACAAAATCCTGACCGCCGTTGCTGTCCTTTTCGTTCTGCAGGCATCGCCATTCCAGGCGATGGCGCAGGAGGGGGGCGACAGCTGGAACGTCAATCGTCCCACGTTCTCCGTCGCCGCCGAGTCCGCCGCCATTGATGTGGATGAGGGGACCTGGATGAGCGTCGATGTCTCCCCCGACGGCGAGCACGTGATATTCGACCTGCTGGGTGACCTGTACGAGATTCCGATTGCCGGCGGCGATGCTCGCCCCCTGACCTCCGGGCATGCCTGGGACATGCAGCCGCGCTACAGCCCTGACGGCAGGCATATTGCGTTTACCTCGGATCGCAGCGGTGGCGACAATATCTGGACTCTCGAGCGCGAGAGCGGCGATCTGCATCAGGTCACGCATGAGACCTTCCGATTGCTCAACAACCCGAGCTGGAGTCCCGACGGCAACTACATTGCCGCGCGCAAGCACTTCACCACCTCGCGCTCCCTGGGCACCGGCGAGATCTGGCTGTACCACGCCCGCGGCAGTGCGGCGAACAGCGGCCAGCCCGTCGTGGAGCGCCCGTCGCCCACGTTCCAGAAGGAGCAGGGCGAACCCGCATTCACCGCCGACGGCAGCGGGCTGTACTTCTCGCTGAATGTCACGCCGGGCAATACCTTCATCTACCACCAGGACAGCAATACCGAGCTGTTCCAGATTCGCCGCGCGGACCTGAACAGTGGCGAGGTCACCACGGTGGCCGGCGGTCCCGGCGGCGCGGTCAGGGCGACGCCGTCCCCGGACGGCAGCCAGCTGGCCTATGTCAAGCGCGTGCGCGCGGCGTCGCGACTGTTCGTCATGGATCTGGAGTCCGGGCAGGAGAGGATGCTCTTTGACGCGCTCGACCAGGACATGCAGGAAACCTGGGCAGTGCACGGGCTGTATCCCGGCATGGCCTGGACCCCGGACAGCGAAGAGATCGTGTTCTGGGCGCAGGGCAGAATCTGGCGCCTGGCAGTCGAGTCGGGCGAGCCGGTGGAGATCCCCTTCCGCGTCCGCGACAGCCGCTCCATCTACCCCGCAGTGCGCTTCCCCGTGGACGTGGCGCCGGACACCTTCAAGACGAAAATGGTCCGCTTTGCGCAGCGCTCTCCCGACGGCAGCGCGGTGGTTTTCGAATCGCTGGGCCAGATCTTCGTCAAGCGCGGTGATGCCGCGCCGGTGCCGCTGACATCGGCAAAGGAGGGCTTTGATGCCTGGCCGGTGTGGTCGCAGGACAGCCGGCACATCTTCTTTTTGCGCTGGAGTGACGACGAACTCAGCCGAGCGCATCGTGTTCCCGCTCGCGGCGGAGAGGCGACGGCGCTTGAGCACCCCAAAGGACAGTACGTTGAGCTCGCATTGGACGCGCAGGGCGATGGGCTGCTCCTGCGCAAGCTCGGCGCCAGCCAGCTGCTGCACCCGGCCTGGTCGACAAAGCCCGGCCTGTATCGCCTGGACACGAGCAGTGGCGACATGCACTTCATCAGCGAGCGCGGCCGGCATCCCCACGCCGGCCCCGACGGTCGCATCTACGCCCAGGAACGCGCCGACAGCGCCCAGGGGCGCGGCAGCAGTACCGCGTCTACCGCGCTGATCTCCATGACGCCGGACGGCCACGATGTTCGTGTGGTAGCAGAGGCGGCGCTGGCCACCGCAATACGGTTGTCACCCACGGGCCGGCACATCGCCTTCGAGGACGGTCAGCAGATGTTTGTCGCGTCCCTGTCTCCCAGCGGCAAGCCGCTGGTCCTGGACGCCGACAAGCCGGCGTTCCCGACCGTGCGCGTCAGCGAAGTTGGCGGCGCCTACCTGCACTGGAGTGACGGCGGCGAGGCGATCAGCTGGAGCACCGGACCGGAGTTGCGCAGCGTGCGGCTGGACGATGCCCTGTCGCCGGATTTCACACCCATGCCGACGCGCACGGATCTCTCACAGGCGGTCGATGCCGCCATGCCCGGGGAACGCCTGGCCCTGGTCAATGCCCGCGTGATCACCATGGATGACAATCGCCGGGTGATCGAGAAGGGTCGGGTCCTGGTCGAGAACAATCGCATTGTGGCGACCGGGGATGACACCCTGATCGTGCCCGACGGCTATCGGCGGGTGGATCTCAGCGG
>JAWLGG010000495.1:0-2874 GCA_041685155.1 Chromatocurvus sp. | reverse complement strand
CTCCGTATACCCCAGCAGGTTCGCATTCTGCTCCAGGTTCATCGAGGAATCCCGCAGGTAACCCAGCGCCAGCTGCTTGCGCACATCGTCCACCTCGCTGCGAAAGCTTGTATCCAACGCCTGCAGTTGCCGCCGCAGTCCTCCCTGTGAGCTGATGCCCAGCTCCGCCGCGACGGATTCCATGTCGGGGATCTGCCCGGCGCGCGCATAAGCAGGCGGCGTACTTCTCGTCGGAAAGTGGTCACTGGGGCTGCATCGCGGTTGCGGCGTTTCCGCGGGAAAGCGCTTTACTCAATCACCCACCACCTCCACCACAATCCCCTCCAGCGCCTTCTGCAAATTCGCCACAACCCCACAGTCCTCAACCCCGTGCCGCTTCGCCAGGTAGGCCGGATCGTTGTAGCCGATCCAGGTTCGCGATTCCGCATCCTCCCAGACCAGTGCCTTCAGCGGCAGGTCGATGCCCACGGACTGGGCACATTGCATGAACGGGGTGCCGCCTTTGGGATTGCCGAAGATCAAGACCTCGGTGGGCCGCAGGGATTTCCCGATCGTTTCGGCGCCGGCTGCGTGGTCAATGCGCGCGAACACGTTCAGGCCGCGCTCGGTGACAACAGCTTCCAGCCTGTCCATCGTCTTTCCGGGGTCGTGCGGGCTTTCCATGGCGAAAAATCCGTCCGCGGCGTTGGCCAGCGCGCCGCTGGCAAGGGCGAGCACTGCCGCCAGGGTACGTACTGTGTTCATTGTCATCTCCGTCTGCTCTGCCGGTAGAGGCACCGCGCCGGGTACGCGCGAACCACTATGCTTCAACCCTATAACACCCTGCGCACCAACACGAGCCCCACACACATCTGCATTGATGGCGTAGTGCTCGGGCAGTCGGGGCGGGGGCAGGGCAACGCACGGCCCGCGATCCGCGCGCTGGCGCAGTGACGCGCCCATAATGAGAGGGCATCACTGCTTGCAAGCGAGAATCACCAGACAATACTATCTGCGGATGGAGAGGAGAATTTGCATGCTGTCGACTTCGACAGAAAGCGTAGGGCACCCTTGAGTGACTCCCTGGGTGAATTGATGGGCTATTGCCAGCTCCGGAGCGACGCGACGGCCGAGAATGCCACGCGGGTGGCGCAGTACCATCAGCTTATGCTGGATCTGTCAATGTCCTTCATCAATCTGCCGCCGGAGCGTCTGGGGCAGGCGACAGATGAGGCACTCGCCAGAATGGCTTCTTTCTTCGAGGCCGACAGGGCGTATGTGTTCGACTACGATTTTGATCGCAATACCGCATGCAATGCCCACGAGTGGTGCGCGCCCGGCATCGACTCGACGATACAGCACCTTCGCGATGTTCCTCTGGAGGCCGTGCGCGACTGGACAGACCCCCATCGCGCGGGAAAGCCCCTGCTGGTAACCGACGTCGCGCAACTGCCACCCGGGCGCCTACGCGACATTCTGGAGCCACAGGGCATAAGGAGCCTTTTGGCGGCGCCCCTGATGAACTCGGGCATCTGTCGTGGTTTTGTCGGCTTTGACTCGGTGCGCGAGGAGCGGCACTTCGGCGAGGGTGAGTACGACCTGCTCGTGCTCTTTGCCAACCTTCTGGTCAGCATAGAGCAACGTCGGCAGACCGCCCTGGAGCTGAGCCAGACGCAGGCCAGTCTGGCGCTGGCCAACCAGCGCTTCCTGAATATGCTCGACGGCACGTTCGCCGCTGTGTACGTCGCGGATATCGATACGCACGAGGTGTTGTTCATCAACCGCTACTCCCGTGAACTGGTGGGGGATGTCGTCGGCGAGTCCTGCTGGCGGGCCATTCACGGCAAGACCGATGGCCCCTGTGACTTCTGTACCAATGACCGCTTGCTGAATGCAGATGGCACACCCGCAAGCCCCGTAACCTGGGAACATCACAACCGGTCGCTCAATCGCTGGTTCCACATTACCGACCAGGCCATACCCTGGGAGGACGGGCGCTACGTGCGCATGGAAATCGCGCTGGATGTCACGGAGCGCAAGGCGGCTGAACAGGCCATGCAGGACAGCGAACAGCGCTACCGCCGCCTGTTCGACAATGCCCGCGATGCGCTGATGATCGTGCGCCCCCCCGACTGGAACATTCTAACCTGCAATGCGGCGACACTGGATCTGTTCGGCTACGAGGATGAGGCGTCGATACGCGATACCAGTATCGCGATGCTGTCGCCCGCCACGCAACCGGATGGTCGCGACTCCGCCAACGCCGCGGCAAAGGAGCTGCAGCGCGCCCTTGAGACCGGAAGCAGCTTCTTTGAATGGCAACACTTGCATCGCGACGGGCACCTGCTGGAGTGCAGCGTGCTGCTGAACCGGGCCGAGTGGTTTGGCGAAACGGTGGTGCAGGGAACGGTGCGGGATATCAGCGCGCGCAAGTCTGCCGAGCGTGCCCTGAAGCAGCGCACCGAGGAGCTGACCCGGGCGAACCGGGAGCTGGAGCAGCTGGCAACGGTCTTTACCCATGCCAACGAGGGCATCACCATCACTGACCCGCAAGGCACGATCATCCAGGTCAACGACGCCCTGTGCTGCATGAGCGGTTACCGGCGCGAGGAGCTGATCGGCGGAACCCCCAAGATGCTGCAGTCGGGTCGCCACCCGCGCGGTTTCTATCGCTACCTGTGGGAACAGCTGCTGGACGTTGGGCACTGGAATGGCGAGGTCTGGAATCGCAGGAAAAACGGTGAACTCTTTGCCGTGAGTCTCACCATCAGCCGGGTACAGGATGCGGACGGCAACGTGCTCCACTACGTGGCACTGTCCACTGACATTACCGATCAGATGCATCATCAGGAGCAGCTGGAGCGCATCGCGCATTACGATGTCGTGACCCAGTTG
>JAWLGG010000494.1:0-2877 GCA_041685155.1 Chromatocurvus sp. | reverse complement strand
CATGCTGCATGGTCCCGGCGGCGAAGACGGCAGCATGCAGGGGCTTCTTGCGCACCTGGGCGTGCCCTACAGCGGCTCCGGAGTGCTCGGTTCCGCCCTTGCCATGGACAAGCTGCGCAGCAAGCAGCTGTGGCGTGGCCAGGGGCTGCCCACCGCTGACTTTGTCGAGCTGCACGCGGACAGCAACTGGCAGGACGTCATCGACCAGCTGGGGAAAGTGTTCGTGAAACCGGTGGCCGAGGGTTCCAGCATCGGCATGACGCCGGCCGCGGACGCCGGCGCACTCGCGGCGGCCTACAGCATCGCCGCGCAGCACGGCCAGCGCGTCCTGGCGGAGCGCTTTATCGCCGGTCCGGAATACACGATAGCCCTGCTGGGGGAGCATGCGCTGCCGGCCATCCGCCTGGTGCCGGCCGGGGAGTTCTACGATTACCAGGCCAAGTATCTGTCGGATGACACCCGCTACCACATTCCCTGCGGCCTGTCTGAAGACGATGAGCAGGCGCTGGGGACGCTGGCACTGCGCGCCTTCCGTGCGCTCGACTGCGCGATCTGGGGACGCATTGACGTCATGCGTGATGCGGCGGGGAACTTCATGCTGCTGGAGGCCAACACCATTCCCGGCATGACCTCCCATAGCCTGGTACCCATGGCGGCACGGGCGGCCGGTATCGGCATCGAGGACCTGGTGACGCAGATCATGTGTCTCAGTCTGACACGGGCGAGTCGCCGATGATCACGCTGCGGATTGCCAGCGCGTCGCGTCGGGGCCGTGCCAGCGCCAGCCGCCGGCAGCCGGCACGGCGCGCGCCGGACAGTGCCGTACTTGCGCTCTGGGTGAACCGCGTTCTGCTGGTCACCGGACTCGTCATTGTTCTGCTTGTCGGCCAGCGAGCCTGGGAAGCGCTCGAGTCGATGCCGGTGGGACGCATCGCCGTGGCCGGCACCCTCGACAGCCCCCGGCAGCAGGCGCTGCAGTCTGCCGTACAGCAGGCGCTGGACGGCGGCTTCATTGCCGCCGATCTGTCGCAGGTGCGTGAGGCGCTGGAGGCGCTGTCCTGGGTATACAGTGCCTCCGTGAGTCGCCGCTGGCCGGATACGCTGGCTATCCGCTTGGTCGAGCAGCTGCCTATTGCCCGCTGGGGTGACAGCGGCTTCCTGAATCATGAGGGCCTGGTATTTGCTGCCAGTGGCAGTGATGCGTGGGGGGAACTGCCCATCATCCACGGTCCGGCCGGATCGGAGCGTCGCCTGATGCAGCATTACCAGCGCCTGCACGATCTGCTGGCTACCGCCGAGCTGTCGGTCGCCAGACTCGAACAGGACAAGCTCGGTCAGCTGCACGCTGAACTGCAGTCGGGGCTGCGCCTCCATCTGGGAAATGACGATTTTCTGCTGCGGGTGCAGCGTTTTCTCGACCTGTACCGCAATGACCTGGTGCAGCGAGCAGAGCCGGTGGCCAGTGTCGACCTGCGCTACGCCAAGGGCGCAGCGGTGACGTTTCACGACACGCCGCAGCTCGCCGCCGTGGAAAAGGAATAAGCCGATGAGGAAACGACGACAACATGGCTAGTGTGAAAGACAAGGGAATGATCGTAGGCCTGGATATCGGTACCTCCAAGGTCGTCGCCATTGTCGGTGAGACCGATGCGGACGGCCGTATCGAGATCGTCGGCATCGGCTCGCACCCCTCCAAGGGCATGAAGAAAGGCGTCGTGGTCAATATCGAGTCCACAGTGCAGTCGATACAGCGGGCGGTGGAGGAGGCCGAGCTGATGGCCGGGTGTCAGATACATTCGGTGTTTGTCGGCATCGCGGGCAGCCACGTTCGCAGCCTCAATTCCCACGGCATAGTGGCCATTCGCGACCGAGAGGTGGGGCTGGCCGACGTGGAGCAGGTACTGGAGGCCGCGCGCGCGGTCGCCATACCCGCTGACCAGAAGGTCCTGCACATCCTGCCGCAGGAATACGTGATCGACAACCAGGAAGGCATCCGCGAGCCGCTGGGCATGTCCGGCGTGCGCCTGGAGGCCAAGGTGCACCTGGTGACCTGTGCGGTGAACGCGGCGCAGAACATCGAGAAGTGCATCCGTCGCTGTGGCCTGGAGGTCGAGGAGGTGATCCTGGAGCAGCTTGCGAGCAGCTATGCCGTGCTGACCGAGGACGAGCGTGAGCTCGGCGTCTGCCTGGTGGACATCGGCGGCGGCACCTCGGATATCGCGGTATTCACCGAAGGCTCGATACGCCACACCGGCGTGATTCCGATCGCCGGCGACCAGGTCACCAACGATATTGCCATGGCGCTGCGCACGCCGTCGCAGTACGCCGAGGAAATCAAGATCAAGTACGCCTGCGCGCTCACCCAGCTTGCCGGTGCCGACCAGACCATCAAGGTGCCGAGCGTGGGCGATCGCCCGCCGCGGGATCTGTCACGACAGTCCCTGGCCGAGGTGGTAGAGCCGCGCTATGACGAACTGTTCACCCTGGTGCAGGCGGAGCTGCGCCGCAGTGGCTACGAGGACCTCATTCCCGCGGGCATCGTTCTCTGCGGCGGCACCTCGAAAATGGAAGGGGTGGTGGAGCTTGCGGAGGAAATTTTCCACATGCCGGTGCGCGTTGGTTATCCGCACGCGGTGCAGGGCATGGCAGACATTGTGCGCAACCCCATCTACGCCACGTCGGTCGGCCTGCTGCACTACGGATTCCAGCATCCGGGCGAGGCGCCGCGAAGCGCCGCGACGGGAACTGGCGCAGGCTGGTGGGCGCGTCTGCGCGCCTGGGTCAGCAGTAATTTCTAGGCACGACTTTTTTTGCAGTAGAAGCGTCGCGCGCTGCGCGACTTTCAGCAACGGGGAGAAAGACCATGTTTGAACTTAT
>JAWLGG010000493.1:0-2885 GCA_041685155.1 Chromatocurvus sp. | reverse complement strand
AGCGACTGCGCCGCACGCTTTCGGCAGGCGAGGTCTTCCAGGGCTCCACGGTCAACTACCGCAAGGACGGCACACCCTATGTCGTCGAGTGGAATATCAACCCGATACGGGACGAGGAGGGCCGAGTGGCCTATTTCGTCTCGGTACAGCGGGACATCACCGCCCGGGTGGAGGCGGAACAGTTCAATCAAACGCTGCTCAACAGTCTGGGGGAGGGGGTGTTCGGCATCAACGCCGAGGGCCAGTTCACCTTCGTCAATCCTGCCGGCCTGCAGCTGCTTGGCTACGACCGGGAGGAGGAGCTCCTCGGCCAGAACAGCCACCAACTCACCCACCATACGGACAGCGAGGGGCAGCCCTATCCTGAAGAAGCCTGTCCGATCTACCAGGTCATGCACACTGGCCTCCCCCTGAAGGCTTGGCAGGACCTGTTCTGGCGCCGGGACGGTAGCAGTTTCCCGGTTGAAACCTATGCCACGCCGCTGTGGCGGGACGTGGGCACCGTCTTCGGCGGCGTGGTCGTTTTCCGGGATATCTCCGAGCAGAAGCGACTGGAGCGGGAACTGGAGCATCAGGCTACGCACGACCGCCTCACCGGCCTGTACAACCGAAGCTTGTTCGATCAAATCCTCGACAAGCAGATCAGTCAGGCCACTCGCTACGGGTACCCCTTGAGCCTGATCCTGCTGGATATCCATCACTTCAAGGCGATCAACGATACCTACGGCCATCTCGTCGGGGACGAAATCCTGCAAGCGCTGGCTACCAGGTTGGCCGGCCGCCTGCGTGAGGCCGACACCCTCGCCCGCTGGGGAGGTGAGGAGTTCATCGTGTTGCTGCCTGCCACGCAGGCAACAGGGGCACGGGAGCTGGCCGAGGATATACGCAAGCGGGTCGCTGGAGAGGCATTCCCCAACGCCGGACACATCACCATCAGCCTCGGTGTGGCCGAGCTGCAACCCGGGGAAGCCGTCAAGGACCTTACAAAACGCACCGACGATGCGTTGTACGCGGCCAAGTCGGCGGGCCGGGACAAGGTTCGAACGGCATAACCGAAGCCTGTCCGTTCACTCGCTCCTTCTGTGAGCGGGTTACTGAGTCCTTTGCTGTAGGTGCCTAGACTAAGACGCGATCGCTGGGATAGACAGGAGACGCAGTCATGAACCGCAACGTGGGAACAGCCGACAGAATCCTCCGCGCCCTCGTGGGCATCGTGCTTATTGCACTTGTTTTCATCGGGCCTCAGAGCGTCTGGGGCTGGATTGGTGTTGTGCCCTTGGCGACCGCACTGTTCGGCCGTTGCCCGGCCTACTCGCTGATTGGCATGAAGACCTGCAGGACAAAGGCTGTCCAATAATTTGGTGACACCGGCGCGCTGGCGTAGTAGCCGCCGGGTCCGCCCAGGCAGCATGCGCCTGCTCGTCCCCGTGACGGTGCTGGCGGCAGGCACGCCTGCTTGCGGGGCGGGAGCCTCCCGTGTCGGGGCTTATGGGGGCGGCATATCGGCGTGCCGATTCGGCAACCGGCGGCTGCACTGATCAGTCTATACTCCGCACCCCGTCGTCGTTAGTCTCAGCATGGCTGCGCCTGTCCATGCAGAAAGCTCGGTGATGTCATGACAGACACTTCGCGCCTCGCGCATTTCCCGGTCGCGTTCTTCGCCATGGTCATGGGCCTGTTCGGACTCACCCTTGTGTGGCAACAGGCCGCCGCAGCTCTGCGGGCGCCCGCTGTTATCGCCAACCTGCTGATCGTGGTTGTCGTTGGCGTTTTCGCCGTGGTAACCGCCCTGTACGTCACCAAGGCGATCCGCTACCCGGCGGCGGTGCGTGCCGAAGTCGATCACCCCGTTACGCTGAGTTTCGTGCCGACGACGAGTATCAGTCTGATCCTGCTCGGTACCTGCCTGCTGCCATTGCTGCCGCGCGCCGCCTTCGCCGCGTGGGCGACCGGCAGCGCCTTGCACCTCATTCTGACGCTGTTCGTGGTCAATCGCTGGATGCATCACGAGCACTACCAGATCCAGCACATGAATCCGGCCTGGTTCATTCCGGCGGTGGGGAACATCCTCGTGCCGATCGCGGGCGTTCGCCTGGGCTATCCTGACGTGTCGTGGTTTTTCTTCAGCGTCGGCCTGGTCTTCTGGTTCGTGTTGATGGCCATAGCGTTCTACCGGGTGTTCTTCCACTCACCGTTGCCGCAGCGCTTGCTGCCGACGCTGTTCATCCTGGTAGCGGCCCCCGCAGCGGGGTTCGTCGCCTACCTGGAGCTCAATGGGGAGCTGGATGTGCTGGCCCGTGTCCTGATCAACTTCGCACTTTTCCTGACCGTACTGCTCGCGACGCAGGTGCGCCGCTTTGCCGCACTGCGGTTTTATCTCTCCTTCTGGGCCTACTCCTTTCCACTCGCTGCGATGACCGTTGCCGTACTCCGCCTCTACCAGCACACCGGCGACACTTGGGCGCAGTGGCTTGGGGTACTGCTGATCGCAGCGGTGACGCTGCTCGTTGCCTGGCTGGCGCTGAAAACCGCGGTAGCCGTTCGCGCCAAGCAGATCTGTCTGCCCGAGTAATGAGTCCACGCGCTTCGTCGGCATGCCAGGTTCCGTGGTAAATGGGCGCAGCATGGGGTAGCGGCGTGACGGTGCAGCCGCGCGCCAACCCCATCCTTGCCGTAGCCCACGACGTCGCGTAAGCGCATTCGCCCGGGTTCGCGGAGCGGTATCGTAGCGTCCGGGCTGGCTGT
Source organism: Chromatocurvus sp. (assembly GCA_041685155.1). Taxonomy (GTDB): domain Bacteria; phylum Pseudomonadota; class Gammaproteobacteria; order Pseudomonadales; family Halieaceae; genus Chromatocurvus. The sequence goes on along the minus strand of JAWLGG010000493.1, from coordinate 140 downwards.
CAGCCGTCGGGCCGACGTCATTGCAGACTCCATTGCGGCGTTACCACGCTCGAAACGCGAGCGCCTGAATTGTCTGTCCAGGTTTCTGTGTTGGGTTGGCACTATACCGTCCAGACGGTATACTCCAGTCATGGCGAGCC
>JAWLGG010000042.1:0-11956 GCA_041685155.1 Chromatocurvus sp. | reverse complement strand
AGAATAACATGCCAGGCTTCTCTGACCCGATGGAGGGGCGGGAAACCCGCTCGGCATTCTGGCAGTTCGACGAGCAGTTTTCCCGCTTCTCCCTGCCTGCCTGCAAGGACCTGCAACGGGCGGCCACCGTGACTATCCTGCTCAACGCCAGTCTTGTCGGAATGACGACCACCGAAGATGGCCGCCGCGTCATCGCTGGCACCGTATCCGATCCCCAGGGCAGGCAGTCGCAGGTGTCGGGAAAACAGTTCGTGCTGGCGACCGGCGGACTGGAAAACCCCAGAATCCTGCTGTCGGCAATGACCCCGGCACATCCCAATGGCATCGGCAACAACCGCGATCAGGTGGGGCGCTATTTCATGGAACACCCTCACGCCAGGGGCGCCCGCATCACCAGCCCGGACCCGGAGCGACTCTTCAGGACCTTTCCGGCATTCCAGCGCGACGGGGAGGGCCAGCGTTACGGTATCCTGCTGCGTCCGAGTGAGGTGTCGCAGGCGGGGCAGGGCATTCTGAACACCTGCTTTACGCTCGGCGTGTATCGGCATGAGGGGGAGGAGGCGCCTCTGTACAAGAAGACCTACGGCAAGCTGAAGCATGACATGGTACCTGGCCGGATGGGCAGGGCCCTCTGGCAAGTCGCCAAGAAAACCTCCCGCTGGGTTCAGGACCGGGGTGATCCGGCCGCCAGGGCCCGGCTACTCCGGGATTCGCGCTACGGCATCTACGCCGTGATCCGCGCGGAGCAGGCGCCAAACCCCGAAAGCCGGGTCAGGCTGGCGGAAGACCGGGACGCACTGGGTATGCCGAAAATCGAACTGGACTGGCAGCTAAAGGATATTGACAAGCGGTCAGTGCTTGAGGCGATGATGGCGCTGGACCGTGACCTGCGTCATCTGGGGCTTGGTGAGGCGCGACCCTGCGACTGGCTGCATGATTCCGCAATCTCCTGGAAGTTTGACCACCTGGTAACGGGACACCCCTATGGCGGATACCACCACATGGGAACCACGCGCATGGGCGACGATCCGACGACCTCGGTTGTCGACGCCGACTGTCGCGTACACGGCATGGACAATCTCTATATTGCGGGCTCTTCCGTGTTTCCCACCGGCGGCTGGGCCAATCCGACGCTGACCATCATCGCGCTGGCGATGCGGCTGGGTGATCATATCCAGGGGCGTCTATCGACATAGAAACGCCCGCGAATCCGCTAGTTCTGCGTGCCGCAGGCATCGCGCCTGGCTACCTGCATATTCAATGCCCGGGAAATCCATCCGTTTCACATCTCGAGATCAGCGAGTCGCCAGCACATCCTGACCGAATCGCGATGATGTATGGACGAATGACCTGAACCCCTGTTGCTCGAGGATGGTTTTCAAAACGTGCCTCTGGTTCCATTCCGGATTGGCCTCATAGAACACGGTCGATGCACTATCCATCACACCGGAGTGAGCCAGCGCTTCCAGCACAATTTTCTCATGTCCTTCGACATCGATTTTTATGATCAGCTGGCATGTTGCGGGTACCAGTGCGCGGAGTTCCTCCGGGCCTATCGTTGATATCTCTTCACTCGCGTGAAACCACCGCGGGAGTCGGCGTAACGAGGCAGCACCACTATGGCCTGGTTTCTTGACAATCGCTGTACGTCCACTCGTGGAGGACACTGCCGCCTGGACCGGATTAACTGCGGCTGCAACCCCGTTGACCAGGATATTCGCGCTGAGTAACGCAAAGGTTCTTGCAACCGGTTCGAATGCCACCACGTGCTGACAGTGATGGTTCAATGCCGCGAGAATAGAATACAGCCCCTGGTTTGCCCCGATATCGAGAAAGACGAAGGGATCCTCCTGCGCTCGAAGGCAATCGACCAGAGCCTGATCATAGGATGCTCTGCGGCAGAAATGAAACGTGGCGTCCAACCAGTTCCTGCGCAACAGGATGCCGTACTGCGACAGTACGTATCCAGTGGGCGCGATCAAACTATCTGTGGGGACATCGAAATTCAGAATGTTGGCCTGCCAATCACTTGTAAGCTTCGCGGTTTCGACACGTCGGCTACCTGCCGAGAGTGTGGACCTCGAGTGTGACAGAAAAATGTAAGGCGTCTGCCAACCTTCTGAACCGGGAATCATTTATCGGAATGCAGAAGAGCGCTCCGGTCTGAAATAAAAAGTTCGTCTTACTGCAACGGCAGCGTCATGTTCGGGATTTAGTGTTCACTAAAACGACCTGTGGTGCGACGTCCGCGCAGCACAACCAGCAGGGAGCATTATGTTGCCAGCGACCACCGCAATCGTTTGTATGCTGTTGATAGTCGCCGCCACTCTGATTCTTCGAAAAACGCATCGTCGCCTGCAACTCTCGCTCGCCAAACATCCCTCCCTGAGAGGGCATGCAAAGTGGTCTCGGCGCCTGGCGCGACTTGTTCCCTACTACAGCTTTGATGATGCACTGTACTTTGCCTGTGACGGAGCGCCGGTGGATGTAGCCAGTAGACGACGCACCGCTCTTACGCGCCTGTGCAATGAATTCACTGAAGGTCAACCAGACACACTTGCATTTTCGGAATCGCTCCGTAACAGGGTCTCAGACCTTGAGTTCACGGGAGCGTACCGCGTGCCGTTCCCGTTCCGGGCGGGATTGCCGTCGGCATTTAAGCAGGGCTCGATTGTCGAGGCAACCCGCGGCGCGGAGATCCGGGACATGGATGGAAATTGGCGCTACGACCTGACCGGCTCCTACGGTGTCAACGTATTCGGCCACGACTTCTACAAGACATGCATCAGTGAAGCACAGACGAAGGTAAACGATCTTGGGCCGGTTCTGGGAGCCTACCACCCCATCGTGCGTGACAATGTCGAGCGCATCACCGAGATATCGGGGCTGGACGAGGTTTCCTTCCATATGTCGGGGACCGAGGCAGTGATGCAGGCGGTACGCATGGCTCGCTATCACACCGGCAGGACACACCTCGTTCGCCTGTGCGGTGCATACCACGGCTGGTGGGATGGGGTTCAACCCGGGATTGGCAATCAGCGACGCACACATGATGTATACACCCTGCGGGACCTGAGCGAGCGCACCCTGAAGGTGCTCGAAAGCCGTCGCGATATTGCCTGCGTCCTGATCAATCCGCTGCAGGCGCTCAGCCCCAACGCTGATGCAGCCGGAGACGCCGCCCTGTTCGGCAGCGGTCGCTCAGCCCGATTCGACCGAGAGACCTATACGAAATGGCTTCGCCGGATTCGCGAGGTATGTACGGCGAAAGGTATCGTCCTGATTTTTGATGAGGTTTTCGCGGGCTTTCGACTGGCATACGGAGGCGCACAGGAGTATTTCGGTATACAGGCCGACATGGTGACCTACGGCAAGACCCTCGGAGGCGGCCTCCCCGTCGGTGTGCTCTGCGGGCGCCACTCATTGATGAAGCGCTTCCGGGACGATCAACCGGCCAATATTTCCTTCGCGAGAGGCACCTTCAATTCCCACCCCTATGTCATGGCAGCCATGAATGTGTTTCTGCGCCGCATAGAGCGTCCTGAATACCAGGCGCTGTATGCCGGCGCAGAAACCCTATGGAACGACCGGGTGGCGCACTTGAACAGGGCACTGAAGGAAAGTGAAATCCCTGTGGAAATCGCACACATGCATAGCGTCCTCACCATTCTGTACAGCGTGCCGTCGCGCTACAACTGGATGTTCCAGTTCTACCTGCGAGCGGAGGGTCTTGAACTGAGCTGGATCGGTAGCGGCCGCATGATCATGAGCTTCGACTTCAGCAATGAGGACTTTGCAGAGGTGGTAGCTCGATTCGTCCGCGCGGGCACGCGAATGTCTGAAGACGGATGGTGGTGGCAGTCAGAGACGCTCACGCACGCCTCCATACGCCGTCAGCTGATTCGGGAAATGCTGAGGGCAAAGCTGCCGCGACTAGCCGCGAGCACCACCCGTGCCGCATCAAGTACAGAACTGCTGGAGAACAGCTGATGAATGTTACGTCGCCAGGAGGGGTATCAAGACCCGGTGGGTTTCGCGGGGCGCTGCTACAGGAGTTCAAGGCGTATCTCGCACAGGCGCGATCACTCTATCCGGTCGAGGACTGCCTGCGGGTGGACCTGCATTGCCATGACTGGAACAGCGACAAGCCTGATGAACTGTGGGGTCGCATATTGGCGCTCCCCGAAACGTGGCTGAAAACCGGGGACCTCGTGAAATGCCTCAAGCGCAACGGCAGCGACGTCATCACGGTGACAAATCACAACAATGCGCGCTCGTGCTGGGAACTGAAAGACAAGGGAAAAGACATACTGGTGGGCGCCGAATTCACCTGCTGTTTCCGCGAGATAGACCTTTTCTGCCATGTACTGGCCTATGGGTTTACCCCGCGTCAGGAAATCATACTGAACAAAAAGCGCAAGGACATCTACGCGTTCCTTCGCTACGCCAACGAAAATTCGATCCCGGTGGTGCTCCCGCATCCGCTGTATTTCTACACCCGCAATGAAAAACTGGATAACGAGCTGTTCGAGAAGCTCGCCGTCATGTTCCAGAACTTTGAAGTTCTCAATGGCCAGCGCGATCTCTGGCAGTGCACGCTGACGCTGAACTGGCTGCAGGGTCTGACGCCCGACAGAATCAGGGGCTATGCAAAAAAACATGACCTCAATCCCGGCGAATTCGGCGTTGACCCGGACCGCCCCAAGGTATTTACCGGCGGCTCGGACGATCACATGGGCCTGTTTGCCGGACAGTGCGGAAGCTACCTGTACGTTCCCAACCTCAGGGAGCGGCTCAAAGCAGAACAGCCCTCCAGCCTGGCACTCGAGGCACTGCGCGCCGGGCGCATCGCCCCGTATGGCGTTGTAGGTGAAAATCAGAAACTCAGTATCGCTCTATTGGACTACTTCGCCCAGATTGCCACACACATCGAGGATCCAGGCCTGCTGCGCATACTGCTGCATCGTGGCGAGGCATCGGACAAGCTGGCCTGCTTCGCCATCAGCAACCTCCTGCTTGAGCTGCAGAAGCAAAAGCATTCCAGGAAATTTTTCGAATTTGTTCACGCTGCACTACAGGGTCGAAAACCGAACAGGATGCTGACCTGGAAGATCTCCAGGAAGTACCGCTTCTGCATCACGTATCTTGAGGAAATCGCCGACAGCCGCTCGCGCTCACCCGAAGAATTCACGGCCACCGTCAACAGGGTGGTGAACGAGCTTTTCACTCGATTGAGCCGGCTCATTCTCGAGCGCATCAGCACATCCGGCCTGCTGACCGAGGCAGGCCTGCTTGACGACCTCTCCACCGAGACCCTGGCACGCCGCCTGGAGATTCCCAGTCAGGTATCGGCGATGCTGTTTGGTAGCAAGAGCCCGCACACGAACATCGGAGAGAAGCACTTCCGTGACCTCATGGACAGGGTCATGTTCCCGGCGATGATATCACTTGTACTCGCCGGCGCCAGTGTTGCCGGCACACGTGCCCTTTACCAGAATCGCGCGTTTCTGAACCGGTTCGCCAAGACCATCGGCCGCAACCAGCACGACCAGCGCGTGCTTTACCTGACCGACACGCTGTTTGACCGAAACGGGGTCTCCAGTTCCCTTGGTGGCAAACTGCGGCACATTCAGGAGCATGACATCGCTATTGATTTCCTGGCCTGTCATGAAACAGCGACGCCACAACCACACCTTCACGTCACGCGTCCGCTGGCCGCCTTTACGCTTCCTGAATCTGACGGGCAGCAGTTGCGCATCCCGGACCTGATGGAAGTCGCGCGCATCTTCTACGAGGGCGGCTACGACAGGGTAGCCTGCTCCACAGAGGGGCCCATGGTGCTGGTCGCGCTGTTTCTGAAATTCAAGTTCAACGTGCCCGCCTATTTCTTCATGCACACCGACTGGATCGAGTACATCCGCTGCACCACCAGCGCGACCAGACACGAACGCGATCGTATTCGCCGACTGCTACGACTTCTATACAGCAGGTTCGATGGTGTGTTTGTGCTCAACAGCGATCACAGGGACTGGCTCACGGGAAACGAGATGCAGCTGGATTCAGAGCGCGTGTTCCTCACTGCGCACCATGCGCCAACACGGGTGCCGGACATACAGCCCGTCGATAAACAGGAACTCTTTGCCGACGCTCATCGGGACACACCCGTACTTTTCATCGCCTGTCGCCTCAGCCGGGAGAAGGGCGTTCTCGACCTGCCGGATATCCTTCGCCTGGCGCGGGAGCGGCTGCCTGATCTCAGGCTGGTGGTCGCTGGATCAGGTCCGGAGGAGGAGGAACTCAGGCGGTTGCTGCCCGATGCCCGTTTCCTTGGCTGGGTCGACAGGGAACGCCTCGCCCGTCTTTACCTGGGCCTGGACCTTTTCGTATTCCCATCCCGTTTCGATACCTTCGGAAATGTTCTTCTGGAGGCGTTTGTCTACGGCATGCCCGCTGTTGCCTACAACTGCAAGGGACCCAAGGACATCATCCGGCATGACCGGTGCGGTTACCTTGTCGAGGACGCAACAGAGATGGCTCAGCAGATTGTCGAACACTTCCTGTGGCCAGACCGTCGGGCGGATATGCGCCAACAGGCGCTGGCGCGGGTCGAGGATTACCGTGCCGATGAAATCATGACCCGCTTTATACAGGACCTCGGCCTGCCAGCTCCGGTATGCCTCCTCGAACATCGCTCGGTTGCGTGAGATGTCCGGCGCCCTCCGCTCCATGAGTCAGCACGAGCAGCTGAATTTCCTGCTCACGAACCGTATTCCGCGACGCCTGGCGACGCAAATCATGGGCTGGTACAGCGGAATCGAGAATCGCACGCTGACCCGTCTATCGATCTGGCTCTGGCAGCATTTTGCCGACGATCTGCGGCTTGACGAGGCGCGCACGCGCGATTTCACCAGCCTGCGCGCCTGCTTCACACGCCAGCTTCGCGACGGCGCGAGGCCGGTCAATGCCGACCCCGAGGTCGTGGTGAGCCCCTGCGATGCGATTATCGGCGAACATGGTTCGATGCAGGGAACCACAGTTTACCAGGCCAAGGGGTTTCCCTATGAACTCGGCGACCTGATTCCGGACACAAGCACCCAGGCAAAGTACCGCGACGGGGTGTATGTCACGCTGCGCCTGAAATCCAGCATGTATCACCGCTTCCATGCACCAGTCGATTGCAGCATACGCAGTATCCGCTACATCTCAGGCGACACCTGGAACGTCAACCCCGCAACCCTGAAGCGCGTGCAGGGACTGTACTGCCGAAACGAACGTGCGGTCCTGGACTTGCATCCATCGGATGCGGAGGACGGTATCTGCCTTGTGGCGGTGGCCGCCATACTCGTGGCAAGCATACGGCTCCACTGCCTGCCTGATAATACAGAGGTTCGTGCAGCGGACGCGGAGCAACTGGATTGCCGGGCCAGCTATCGCAAAGGGGATGAACTGGGGTACTTCCAGCACGGCTCGACCATCATCCTCTTCGCCACCCGGGGCTACGCGCTGAATGCGCGCCTTGAATCCGGCGAACGCATTCGCATGGGCGAGCCTCTGCTATTACGCCGACACTGCGCGTACCGTACCGATCCTGAATGACTGGCACCGATAACAATGAGGATATGCTCATGAAGTTTAATGAAGAACTCCACAGGCAGCGTTGGGATGATCATCGTTTCTACCATCACAATCGAATAAACCAGTTTCTGCACCTGCTCAGCGCGAGTTGTTTTGTTGCCAGCTACTACCTCATTTTCGTCGATCCCGTCATGGCGGTGATGGTAGGCTGGCTGCTCGCCATGGTGCTGCGGCAGATCGGCCATTTCTTCTTCGAGCCAAAGACCTTCGACGAGGTCAATAACGTTTCCCACGAGTACAAGGAGAGCGTCAAGGTGGGATACAACCTGCAGCGCAAAGTAGTGCTGCTGTCAATCTGGATCGCCATTCCCATGCTGCTGCTTCTGAGTCCGAGCTTCTTCGGACTGTTGGGCGAAGGCCAGGTGGAGCGGGGACTGCTGCACACCACCGCGATTCTCTGGCTGTTCACGGGTATCGGCGCCGTGATCTTCAGAACGGTGCACCTGTTCTTCCTCATGGGCATACAGCCCGGGCTGGCATGGGCGACCAAGATTCTCACAGATCCGTTCCACGACATTCTTATCTATCACCGCTCGCCCTGGTACCTGTTGAAGGGTGAAATGTACGATGACATGAGTGACTGGTATGCGCCTGTACCTGTGGACAATGCCCGCGACAACAATTGAACGTCTCGGCCACGCCAACCAGCCGATGGCCACCCGGTGAGCCGGAAGCCAACCCGATACCACTGAGTCGCGCCGGAAGACGGTTCAATATCAAGGACCGGATAGCGCGATTGTCGAAGTGCTGCACTGAGAGCAGGGAGACCATCGACCAAAACCTGACTCACCTGCGTCAGAATGAACAGAAATTACCTGAACTGCCGGTCGCGACGCCACCCGCCCGAGCGGAACGAGTCTCAAGCCTTCGCCTCGTCTAGGCGCACCGCCGACTATAATAAGCTCAACTTCAAGCTGAAAAGCCGCGCGCCACTTCTTGAATTTTATTCAACAGGTGGCTAGTGTATGCCTGACTACGGCAAGCCCATATAATTCAGGAGAAGTGCTGTGCCGACAGGCCTCATTAGTGAAGAAGATCAGATGTTCCTCGATTACACCCGTCGCTGGGTCGACAAGGAATGTCCCAAGGACTGGTGCCGGGAACTGGAAACCCGGGAGCACCAGTTCCCACATGAGCTGTGGCAGAAACTGGTGGATTTTGGCGCCCACGGCATCGGCGTGCCAGAGGCCTACGGCGGGCAGGGCGGCACCATCGTGAATCAGGCCCTGTTTGCGCGGGAGTTCGCCCGCACCGCCGCGGGCCTGAGCTGGGTATGGGGTGTGACCTCGTTTTCCGGTACCAAGGCGGTCCTGTTCGGCGGCTCGGAGGAGCAGAAGCAGCGCTTTCTGCCCGACATCGCCAGCGGCACGCTGAAAACCGCCATGGCCTTCACCGAACCCGGCGGCGGCACGGACCTGCTCGGCGGCATGAAGTCCCGCGCCAGGAAAGTCGACGGCGGCTGGATACTGTCGGGACAAAAAATATGGAGCACGGGTGCCGACGTGGCTGACTACCTGCTGGTGATGGCACGCTCCAAGTCCGATACCGCCAAGCGCAGCGACGGCATTTCAATTTTCTTCATGCCACGCCAGAGCGAAGGCATCAGCATCACGCCCCTGTCCAAACTGGGCATGCGCGCGGTTAGTTCGTGCACCGTGGTTCTGGAGGACGTCTTCGTACCCGATGACCTGGTCCTGGGGGAACCACACAAGGGCTGGTACCACTCCACCAGAACCCTCAACAATGAGCGGCTGGTCAATGCGGCAACCTGCCTGGGCATGCTCGATGGCGTGATTGAAGACGCCATCGAGCACATGCAGAGCCGCCAGGCCTTCGGCCAGCCCATCGGCCAGTTCCAAGCGCTGCAGCACTACCTGGCAGATATGGTCATGTGGCAGAAGCAGGGCGAGCTGTTGATGCTTCACACCGCCCAGCTTCAAGCGGAGGGAAAGGAGAGCCACATAGAGTCGGGCATGGTGAAGGTGCTGTGCTCCGAATATGTGAGCAAAGCCGCTGACCTGGGTATCCAGATCCTAGGCGGCATGGGCTACTCGGCGGAAACCGACATGCAGCGCTACTGGCGGGACTCCCGCCTGCTTCGCATCGGGCCCATCAGTAACGAAATGGCGCGCAACATGATTGCCGAGAGCTACGGCATGCCGCGCTCATTCTAGGGGAGCTGTAGCCAAGAGCATGACTGACAGTATTGGCACCGTACGCGCCTTTCTCACCGCGTCCCAGCAGGGCGACAAGGATAGCATGGCCGCGCTCCTGCACCCGGAGGCGGAGGTGCACGAAGCCCCATCACTGCCCTATGCTGGCAGGCACCGTGGCCTGGAGGGGTTCCTCGCCCTGGTAAAGACCGTATTCACCAGCTTCCGGGATACCCGGGTAGAGATAGAGACCCTCCTCGGCGAAGGCGAGGTGGTCGTGGTACTGGCCACGCTCAGTGGTCGCAGCAAGACCAGCGGCGAACCCTTCCGAATGCCTGTGAACGAAGTGTGGCGCCTGCGCGACGGGCAGATCATCAGCATCACGCCCTATTACTTCGATACCGCGCGCCTCAGCCAGCTGGCCGGCGCATCGTGAGCCAGGACGAAGTGCTGGGAGGCCTGCTGGCACGAAGCGCCCGCCGCTGGCCAGACAACACCGCCGTAATCTTTCCTGGCAAGCGACTGAGTTACACGCAATTGTTGCACGAAGCGCAACGCCGCGCGGCAGCCCTTGATGCAACGGGCGTACGCGCAGGCGAGCACGTCGGCATCCTCATGCCCAACAGCGCGGACTTCCTGTACTGGATGTTCGGCTGCGCACTGCACGGCAGCGCCGCGGTGCTCATCAACGCACGCTACAAGTCACGGGAACTGGCCTATGTGACAAAGCACGCGGACCTGCGCTGCCTGGTAACCCGGCACGAGCCCGACGGACACCACGATTATCTGGCCCTGTTGAGAGCAACCTTCCCCGACCTCGACACAGGCGGGCTGCGAAGTGGACTTGCCAGCGCCCCATTGCTGCGCGACATCATCGTCTGTGGTGGCGGTCCGGAACAACCGGCCAGCTGGTTCCAGGGCGAGAACGGGCTGCTGGAGAATCCGCCAGCGCTGGACATCTTTGCGGGGCCCAGTGACGCGACTGCACCCTGCCTGATGCTCTACACCTCCGGGACCACCTCCAATCCCAAGGGCTGTCTGCTGAGCCATCGCATGTTGACAACCAAGACCTCGGCCATCGTGGCACGCTTGGCTTTTCGCGAAAACGACTGCCAGTGGAACCCACTACCACTGTTCCACCTGGCCTCCCTGTTGCCGATGTTCGCCAGCTTTGCCACTGGCGGCGCGTATCTCAGTGACAGCCACTTTGATGCGGGACGCGCCTGGGAACAGATCCTGGCACACCGTGCCACCATACTCTACCCGGCATTCCCCACCGTCATGTCAGAGTTGGTGACACACCCCGCCTTTGCGGAACTCGACACCCGCCATGTGCGCCTGATCAACAATGTGGCCCCTCCCGAACGCCTGCGCGAAAACATGCGACTGCTGGTCCACAGTACCCATATCAGCGCCTATGGCCTGACGGAGGCCACTGGTATCTCCTGCTACAGCGACCCGGATGACCCGCCGGCCATTCGCGCGCAACGGATCGGCCGCCCTCTCGACGATACTCTACTGCGCATTGTAGAACAGAACAGCGGCAGGCTGTGCGCCCCCGGTGAGCACGGCGAAATCCAGATCGCCGGCGAGAGTGTGTTTGCCGGCTATTACAAGGCTGGCAGGGAAAATGCGGGCGCCTTCACCGCTGACGGCTGGTTGCGCACCGGCGACATCGGCTCACTCGACGAAGAGGGGCGACTGGCCTATCACGGTCGCCTCAAGGACAGCCTGAAAGTGGGAGGCGAGAACGTGGCCGCCCTGGAGATCGAGTCGCTGCTGTCCGCTCACCCCGCAGTCAAGCTGGTGCAGGTGGTGGGTGTTCCCGATGATCGCCTGGAAGAAGTTGTCGCGGCCTTTGTGGAGTGCTATCCCGACACGGATTGCGATGCGCAAAGCCTGATTGACTACTGCCGGAACCGCGTGGCCTCGTTCAAGGTGCCGCGCCACCTGCGCTTTGTTACCGAGTGGCCGATGTCAGCAACCAAGGTGCAGAAATTTCGCCTCCGCGAGCAATTGATGGCGGAGCTCGAGGACGGCAAGCCGCACTAGTGGGCCACGCGGTAAGTTCGGTAATGCTCAGCCGCAGCACAAGCGCTGTGAGCGAGGCGCCCGAGTGCAGGACTGGCCGTCGCCAATTCAAGCGAGTGCAACGCGGCTCACGGTGC
>JAWLGG010000492.1:0-2899 GCA_041685155.1 Chromatocurvus sp. | reverse complement strand
CCAATGGCCCCGTGAAGGGAGAAATTCCTTTATGTTTCACTCCTAATGGTCTTGTTGGGCTCCTTTTTGGAGCCCATTTTTTTGACCATAATACTATTTATATCAAAAACTTGCAGGGGCCTTTGAAGGTAGATTCGTGAAAATCTACATGGTGTGGGTCGGCTTCTCCGACTTCAGCGCACCTGCCAGATGCTCCTCGATCTTGGCATTGGCGGCGGCGTCCTGTTCCGAAAACTGCACGCCGATCCCGGCGGTGCGGTTGCCCTGGGCGCCCCGCGGCGTTACCCAGACAACACGTCCGGCGATGGGGATTTTTTCCGGCTCCTCCATGAGGGTCAGAAGCATGAAGACTTCGTCCCCGATGTCGTAGCTCTTGTTGGTGGGGACAAACAGTCCGCCATTCTTGACGAATGGCATGTAGGCGGAGTAGAGAACCGCCTTATCCTTGATGGTCAGCGACAGGATGCCCTGACGACTGTTCTGTGGATCGCTCACGTCGGTTTACACCCGTAACTCAACTGCCGACAGTCTAGCACCCCGCGCCACCTTCGCCCAAGATTCCTTCCAGCTGTGCTGCCAGCGTGGCCCCCAGCAGATCCCGCTGGGGGGTGGCGCCACCGGCAACAGCCCGTTGGAGATCCCGCAGCCTGCCGTCCATCGCCAGTAGCGCCCTCGCCCGCGGCTCTCGCAGCTGTGCGGCGGGCAGATCCCGCAGGTACCGGTGCAGCTGGCTGAGCAGGGCCTGTACAGCGGCCCCCGTCTCCATGTCACTGAGTATGGCAGCGGCCTCCCCCGGGCTTCCCTGCCCCGCGAACAGGGCTGACAGGCAGCACTGGCGCTCTTCCGCCTGCACCAGCGCATCGTCGTCCCGCAGCAGTTCATCTGCCCGCAGCGGCAGGCCGTCCGCCGCTGCGAGCGCGCGCCGTGCCAGCGCCTCATCACCACTGACCAGCGCAAGCCAGGCGGCCGCTGATTCCGGATCCGGGGACGGCAGCGCCAGGCGCTGGCAGCGGGATCGGATCGTTGCGGGAACGGCGGAAGCGGCGCGCGAGACAAGCAGGATCAGCGTGTCCGCAGCGGGCTCCTCGAGGCACTTGAGGAAGGCGTTGGCCGCCGCCAGCGTCATGCCGTCGGCGGGGTGGATGACCAGCACCTTGTAGCGGCCCAGCGCGCTGGTCTGTGCGCTGAAGCGAATGACCTCGCGGATCTGGTCGACCCCGATGCTGCGGCTCCTGCCGCCGGGCCCGACCCAGCGCCAGTCGCTGTGTCCCTGTGTCCGGCTCAGGGCGCAGGTCTTGCACTCGCCGCAGTTCGTTCCCTGTACCGGTGCCTGGCACAGCAGGTAGCGGGACAGGGCGGTGACAAAGCGCGCGCGGCCACTGCCCGCCTCGCCGCTGACCAGCAGTGCGTGCGGCAGGCGGTCGTTCTCCCGCATGGCGGCGAGTCGCTCCCAGGCCTCGTGCTGCCAGGGTAGCGGCGTGCTGATCGCGTCGCACTGTGCTGCCATCGCGTCGCTGCTCATGCGCTACCGTCCTCGCGCCAGCAGCGGACGAGATCGTGGCCGATCTCCAGCAGCTGGGCCTGCACCTGGTCCAGCGCCTGCGATGCATCCACTAGCCGGTAGCGACCCGAGCTCTCCCGTGCAAGGCGCAGGTAGGTATCGCGCACGCGCTGGAAGAATTCGCTCTCCTCGCGCTCGAAGCGATCCAGTTCGCCACGGCCGCGGGCGCGCTCGATACCGGTCGTTATGGGTGCGTCAAGCAGCAGGGTGCAGTCCGGGTGCAGCTCGCCCTGGACCAGGCTCTCGAGCTGTTGCACCCACTGCATGGGCAGCCTGCGCCCGCCCGCCTGGTAGGCATAGGAGGCGTCGGTAAAGCGGTCGCAAAGCACCCAGCTCCCACGATCGAGCGCCGGGCAGATCGTCTCGGCGAGGTGCTGGGCGCGCGCGGCAAACATGAGCAGGAGCTCCGCCATCGGGTCAACCGGTGTCTCCCTGACCGACAGGAGGACGGCGCGAACCTCCTCGCCCAGCGACGTGCCGCCGGGTTCACGGGTCACCACAACGGGAATGCCCGCATCACTCAGCTGGCGCCGGAGGTAGTCCAGCGCCGTTGACTTGCCGACGCCCTCGCCGCCTTCAAAGGTGATGAACAGTCCGCGTGTCGTCATGCCAGTACTCTTTCAGGGTGCAAAAGTCAGTCCCGTGCCGGATGTGAGCGGTAGTCGGAGCGGCGCTGCAGCTGGTAGCGCTGCACTGCCTGATTGTGCTCCTCCAGGGTATCGCTGAACACGTGCGAGCCGTCGCCGCGGGCAACGAAGTACAGCGCGCTGCCCTCCTCCGGGTTCAGCGCCGCGCGCAGAGCGGGCTTCCCCGGGAGCGCGATCGGCGTCGGCGGCAGGCCACCGTGCCGGTAGGTATTGTAGGGGTTGTCGGCGTCGCGCAGGTGGGCGCGGGTCAGGTTGCCGTCAAAGTCTGCACCGAGACCATAGATGACCGTCGGATCCGTCTGCAGGCGCATGCCCCGCTGCAGCCGCCTGACGAACACGCCGGCCACCTGCCCGCGCTCCCGCGCCACGCCGGTCTCGCGCTCGACGATGGATGCCATGATGAGCGCCTCGTAGGGTTCATTGTAAGGGAGCGAAACCGATCGCTGCTCCCAGAGACGGCCCAGCGCTGCCGTGAGGTCGGCGTGGGCACGGCGCAGGATGTCCCAGTCTGACGCGCCGCGCTCGTAGCGATAGGTCTCGGGCAGGAAAAGGCCCTCGGCGGAGGGGCGTTCCGCGGCCAGTGCCAACAGCCGCTCGTCATCCACGCCGCTGAGCGTGCTGACCAGGCCCTGCGCGGTCGACAGAAGCGTCAGGGCACGCGCCAGGGTAATGCCCTCGGGCAGCGTGACAC
>JAWLGG010000041.1:0-11995 GCA_041685155.1 Chromatocurvus sp. | reverse complement strand
CCCGGTCGTGCTGATCAACTTCGAGGCCAGGCTGGCCCTCGAGGTCATCCAGCGCGAGCGCGTCTCCGCATTCCTCGGCATTACCACCATGCTCAACTGGATGATGGCTGTGGATGACTTTGCGCAGTATGACCTGGGCAGCCTGCGCAACATCCAGTACGGCGGTGGTCCCATGCCGCACACCGTGGTGGAGTCAGCGCTGGCGGCGCTGCCCTGCACGCTTATACAGGGATACGGGCAGACCGAGGGGATGACCATGAGCTTCCTGTCCCAGGAGGATCATGCAGCGGCGATGCAGGGAACCCACCCCGAGCGCCTGGGCTCCTGCGGTCGTGAGGGTTTCATGACCACGATCGCGGTCGTGGATGACGCGGGCAATCCGGTGCCCCGGGACGGCAGCACCCCCGGCGAGATCATCGTGCGCTCCGAGGCCAACATGATCGGTTACTGGCGCCGCCCCGACCTGACTGAGGCGACGCTGCGCGACGGCTGGATGTGGACCGGCGACGTCGCGGTCTGGGACGAGGAGGGCTATCTATTCATCGTCGACCGTGCCAAGGACATGATCATCAGCGGCGGGGAAAACATCTACAGCACCCAGGTCGAGGCGGCGATCCACGAGCACCCGGCGGTGCTTGAGTCCGCCGTGTTCGGTATCCCCGACCCGCAGTGGGGCGAGGCGGTCAAGGCGGTGGTGGTCCTCAAGCCCGGCATGCAGGCAACCGAGCAGGACATCATCGCCACGGCGGCGCAGCATCTTGCCTCCTACCAGAAGCCGAAGTCCGTCGATTTCGTGGACAGCCTGCCCAAGGCGCCCACCGGCAAGATTCTCAAGCGCGTGCTGCGCGATCCGTACTGGGAAAAGGGGGAATCCACGGCATGACATCCGTGCTCAACGACGCACTGCTGGCCAGCATCGGTCGCCGTGGCGAGCCGGCCCGCGAGCTGGTGACGCGGCGTGACATCCGCAAGTACGCCATCGCCACGGGCAATCGACAGCGCAGGTACCTCGACGGCGACCAGGCGCCGCCCATGTTCCATGTCGCCCTGTTCTGGGACATCGTGGAGCTGGATCAGCTGAGTCCCGACGGGGTGTCGATCGACCGGCTGTTGCCGGCGTTTCCACTGGAGAAAGCCATGGCGGGCGGCCTGCATATCGAGTATCACCGGCCGGTGTATCCCGGCGACTGGCTCACTGCCACGCGCATTCTGAGCGATATCTACGAGAAGCACGGGCGCTCGGGGCCGCTGATTTTCTACGAGGTGGACATGGATATCGTCGACGACGACGGCCAGCTGGTCATTCGTGAAAAAACCACCCGGATACTGAGGTGATCGACGTGTCACGGCAACAGGCAGACGGACCGCGCAGCGTGCGCGTCGGCGAGGACCTGCCCCGACGGCAGTTCACGCCGGACAACGTACAGCTGTTTCTCTATAACGCGGTGCTGTTCAACGCGCACCGCATTCACTTCGACGCGCCCTACGCCACGGAGGTGGAAGGTTACCCTGGTCTCGTGGTCGCGGGGCCCATGCTGGGCGACTGGCTGAACCAGTGCGTCGAGGAATGGCTGGGCGACGACGGCCGCCTGGTGTCCATCGACTACTCCAACCGCCAGGCCTGCTATATCGGCGAGACCCTCACCTCCGGCGGCAGGGTGCTCGCCTTTGATGCCGCGACCGGTGACGTGGAGCTGGAGCTGTTCGTCTGCAATGCGGACGGGGATATCGTCGCCCCGGGCAGCGCGGTGGCGGTGCTGAATCGATGAGCCGGACGGGAACCAGCCCGGCACAGGCGCTGCGCGGTCGCGTGGCCATTGTCGGCGCGGCAGACACCCCCGTGGGCAAGGTGCCGGACATGAACGCCGTGGAGCTCTGTGCCGATGCTATCCAGCGCGTCCTCGCCGATGCCGGCCTGCGCCGGCAGGACGTCGACGGGCTGATTACCTGCAACAGCATGTCCATGCCGCTGCTCTACCACGCCGAGGCAATGGCGGAATACCTGCAGCTCTTTCCCGGCTATTGCATGGCGGTGGGCGCCGGCGGCGGGACGACCTTTTCCATCATCCACCACGCCGCCTCGGCGATTGCCACCGGCATGGCCGAGGTGGTGGTGATCGCCATGGCGGACAGCCTGCGCAGCGGCCTCAGTCGCGAGCAGGCGCTGCGCATGCAGTCCTCCACGGGGCATCCGCAGTACGAACAGCCCTGGGGGCCCACCGTACCCGCCTACTATGCCCTTGCCGCCCAGGCCCACATGGCGGAATTCGGCACCCGGCCCGAGCACTATGCCGAGGTGGCGGTCGCCTGCCGCGCCCACGCCGCGCGCAACCCCGCCGCCCAGAAGCGCGATCCGATCAGCGTCGGGGATGTCCTCGGCTCGCGCATGATTGCCGACCCGCTGCATCTGCTGGACTGCTCGCTGGTTTCGGATGGTGGCTCCGCCATTGTGATGACCTCCGCCGAGCGGGCCAGGGACTTCCCGCATCAGCCCGTATACCTGCTGGGCGCCGGCGAGGGGCACAGCCACGAACACATCAGCCAGGCCCACAGCCTGACCACGTCAGCCGCGCGGGAGGCGGGCGAGCGCGCCTATTCCATGGCCGGCCTGACGCCCGGCGACATGGATTTCGCGCAGCTCTACGACTGTTTCACGCCCACGGTGCTCATCGAGCTCGAGGACCTGGGCTTCTGCGCCAAGGGAGAGGGCGGCGATTTCATCACTGATCAGGGCATCGGCCCCGGCGGCCACCTGCCGGTGAATACGCACGGTGGACTGCTCTCCCACTGCCACCCGGGAAACCCGGGCTCGATGTTCGCCCTGACCGAGGCGGTCTGGCAGCTGCGGCACAGCGCCGGGGAGCGCCAGGTACCCGGGGCCGAGGTGGGGCTGGTGCATGCCCAGGGGGGCATTTTATCCAGCCACTGTACGCTGATTCTCGGGCGGGAGGCCGCGTGACATGGAACGCGTAGGCCCGCCGCCGTCCGCGCTGTCGGATGCCTTTTACGCCGGGTGCCGCGAGGGTCGCCTGCTGCTGCAGTGGTGTGGTGACTGTCGGCGGTGGCAGTTCTATCCGCGCATTCTCTGCAGCCATTGTGGCGGTCGCGACCTGCACTGGCAGGCCGCAAGCGGTCGAGGCCGCATCGCGGCCTTCACCGTCGTGCGGCACCCGGTCTCCCCGGCCTACGAGGCACCCTATGTGGTCGCGCTGGTGGATCTCGAGGAGGGCCCCCGCATGATGAGTCATATTGTGGGCTGTGACTGCGACAGCGTCGAGGCGGGCGCCGCCGTCACGGTGCGTTTCGACGCCTGGTCGGAGTCCCTGACGATGCCCGTATTCCAGCCCGACAGCACCACTGGCGGCCCGACCACCAAACCGGCCGCGGTCTGAAGAGCAACGAGAGGAGAGTCGACATGAATGTCAGAAGCGTACCGATCGCGATCATCAATCCGGATGCCCCCGCCGGGTCCCTCGAGGCCAAGCAGCCTGACATGGACAACGGCGTGGAGCGGGCGTCCAAGGAGGGCTATTTCAGCGAGGCCTACATGGCGCTTGAGTGGGACCGGCTCTGGACTCGCAGCTGGCTCATAGCCGGTGTCAGCTCAGACCTGCAGAAGGTGGGCGACTACTTTCTGTTCAGTATCCGCAACGAATCGATCATCGTGACACGCACCGAGGAGGGTGTGCGCGCGTTCTACAACGTCTGCAGCCACCGGGGCGCGCGACTGCTCGGCGATGAACGCGGCTGCAAGAAGGTCTTTGTGTGCCCCTTCCACAGCTGGAGCTTCCACAACAACGGCGAACTGCGCCGCATCACCGACGAGGAGTACTTCAAGCCGGAAGTCATTGCCCACCGGCCGGGACTCAAGCCGGTTGCCTGCGAGGAATACGCCGGCATTGTGTTCGTGAGCATGGACAGCGATCCGCCGCCTCTCAAGGAGACCATCGGCCTGCCCGAGGGCTACCTCGAGGCCTACCGCATCAATGACATGAAGGTGGTGCGCCATGTGCGCAGCGAGTGGGGCGCCAACTGGAAGGTCGGCGTGGAGGCCTTCTATGAGAGCTATCACCTGCACGCCGTGCATCCGGAAACGCGCGGCGTGATGGGGGACCTGAACGTCCAGTACGACCTGTACCCCAATGGTGCCAGTCGCATGATCGTCCCCCTGGGGCAGCCCAGCCCGCGGGTGGCGGACCAGGAAACAGTGAATGAGGGGCTCAAGGTCATGCTGGAGGATGCCGGGGTGGATCCGGCCAACTTCGACGGCACGGCAGCGGATGTGCGCCGGGCGATTCAGCAGGCCAAGCGCGAGCGCAGCGAGCGGCTAAGGCTGGGTTACGAGCGATTCACCGACGGACAGCTGTCGGACAGCTGGGCCACCGGGATTTTCCCGAACGTGCAGATTGGCTGTCATCCCGAGGGTGTCTTCCTCATGCGCTTCCTGCCCCACGAAAGTGACCCGCAGCGCTTCTACTACGATACCCTGACTCTCGTCCTGCCCGCGGAGGATCCGAACTACCGCCCGCCGGCGTGGATGGGCCTGCCGGAAGACACGGACATGACCGGGGCCACGCGCCCGGAAACAGAGCACTATGCTATCGATGAGGACCCCAACCTGGGTCTGGTGCTCAGCCAGGATGCCTCGCTGCTGCCGGTCGTGCAGCAGGGTATGGCTTCCAGGGGCTTCGACGGTCAGCTCTGGAGCGAGCAGGAGCAGCGGCTGCGCCACTTTCACGTGGAGCTGGAGCGGCGCCTTTTCCAACAGGAGTAATTATTACGTAATACTTGCTTGACAGAAACAAGTGGTTTATAGCAGCCTTGAAGAAGATTCAAAATACTTATAATAGTCAGGAGATTTGCCATGATTCCGCACGCACGTATCCGCAGTTTTTCCAGCTGGCAGCGTATTCGCCAGACCGTGGGCTATGGCCTGACCCCGGTCCTGCTCGCCACCGGCGTGCCCGCCGTGGTCGCCCAGGAACAGCCGAAGCTGGAGGAGGTCATGGTCACGGCCAACCGGCGTTCGGAAACCGATGTCCAGACCACCGCGGTATCGGTCAGCGCCATCACCAGCAACGACATTGCACGCATGACACCCCGGGACCTGGGGGATATTGCCAGCATGGTGCCGAATTTCTCGGCGGCGAAGCCCGCCGGGTTCAACGCCGCATCCTTTGCCATGCGCGGCGTCGGCCAGACCTCGATCATTGTCTACCAGGATGCGCAGGTGGGCGTCACGGTGGACGACTTCGTGGTGCCCAATATCCAGACCCAGCTGCTGGAGATGTTCGACATAGAGCAGATCGAGGTGCTGCGCGGCCCGCAGGGGACCCTGTTCGGCAAGAACACCACCGGTGGCGTGATCAACGTCAAGACGCGCCGTCCCGAGCTGGAGACCAATTCCCTGGAGCTGCAGGGCAAGGTGGAGAACTTTGGCCGACAGGAGCTTCGTGCGTCGGGTAACCTTGCCGTGACCGACACCCTCGCACTGCGCGCCGCCGGCCTGTACATGAAGTCCGACGGTTTCTATCGCAACAATGCGGAGTACGGTCCCGTCACGGCTTTCGATCCGACTTATCCCGCCCTCGGAACAACGGGGCGGGGTGATGGCAGCAAGCAGGGTGGCGACGACGTGATCTCAGGTCGCTTCAAGGCCCTGTGGGAGCCCACTCCCGACTTCACGGCGTTGCTGCAGTACGAGATCATCCGCGATAACGGCGATTCGCCGCCGGTGGTGAACGGCACGCCGACGGATGCCCCCGTGGTGTTCAACCTGCTCGGTCTGACCAACGAGGGCGGTGGTGACCCCTACAGGCGCGCGGGCATCACCAATCGCGACGACCTCCTGATGAACATGTCCAATGGCCACCAGGTGGACGTCGACGGCTACTACCTGAACCTGGACTGGCGCGTCGGCGACTATACCATCAGCTCGGTGACGGGCCTCCGCGAGCAGCAGAGCGAGCTGCCCTCCACTTACACCGGTGAGGTCGGCCCCGGCTCCCTGTTTGACGCCAACCGCCTGGATGATCGCGAAACCTTCCAGCAGGAAGTGCGCATCGCCTCGGAATTTGCCGGCCCCTTCAACTTTGTCGCGGGTGGATTCTATCAGGAGGACGAGACCACCTTCTGCGTCGTGCAGGTGCTGGGTTTCCTCGACCTGCTCGGCCTGGGCACCCAGGCCTTTGGCGATCCCACCTGGTGGAACAACAACCCACAGGTGATGTGCAACGCCCAGGACGCGGAAAACTGGGCGCTGTTCGTGGACGGTACCTATGACATCGACGAGAAATGGAGCATCTCTGGCGGTTTTCGCTATACCAATGAGAAGAAAAGCTGGATCGGACGCAATCAGGTCTTCTTTCAGCAGCTAACCGGCGCATTCGACCCCGGGCTGACCTGGCAGAATTTCGACAGCGCTCTGCAGGCGGCGGATTTCAACCAGTACTCCACGGGGGTGTTCGAGGACAGTGAGACCTGGAAGGAGCCCACCTGGCGCCTGACCGTCAGCCACACCTTCTCGGATGACCTGTTTGCCTATTTCAACTATTCACGTGGCTTCAAGAGCGGTGCCTACAATGACCAGACGGGCACCTCGGGCTCGCCGATCACGGCGCGGTCTGCCGCGCCCACGGATCCCGAAATCGCCGACTCACTGGAACTCGGCATGAAGGGTGATTTCCTCGACAACCGCCTGCGCGTGAACCTGGCGGCTTTCTACGCGGAATACTCGGACGCCCAGCGCGACCTGGTGGCACAGTTCAGCAACCCCTTTGGCGGCAGCTTCCAGGAGACGCGCTTCTTCAACGCGGCGGACCTGACGTCCTGGGGACTGGAGGCCGAGGTGTCCGCGGCGCTGACAGACCGTCTTACCCTGCGCGGCAGCCTGGGCTACCTGAACAGCGAGTACGACGAGTTCCTCGCCGATACCGACTTTGACGGCGAGATCGATGTCGACCTCAGCGACGAGGAGGTCAACCGGGCACCGGAGTGGCAGTGGAACCTGGATGCCATCTACACCCACCCCTTCCTGCAGGGGGACCTCGCCTGGGTCGGCAGCCTCGCCTACGAGGACGAGGCGATATTTGTCTATTCCAACGTCGCGCCCGAGTACCATGGCATGACCGATGACCGCACGCTGCTCAATGCCAGCGTGACCTACACCGATGCCAGCGAGCGCTTTTTCCTGCGGGTCTACGGTCGCAACCTGACCGATGAGACCTACCGCATTGGCGAATTGCCGGTCGCCGACCTGTGGACCATGAGCTACTACGGCCAGCCGCGCAGCTATGGCATGGAGATCGGCATGACCTTCGGCGGCAACTGAGCCGCCGGCAGCACCTTGACCTCCCGCGGGCCCCCTGCTGGCGGCCCGCGCTTAATGAACCTCTGTCGGCAGGTGGCGCGTGGATCTGATACTTCACCACTTCGATATATCCCCCTTCGCGGAAAAGGTGCGGCTGGCGCTCGGACTCAAGGGCCTGGACTGGCGGTCGGTACAGATTCCGCTGGTCATGCCCAGGCCGGACCTTACCGAGCTCACCGGCGGCTACCGCAAGACGCCGGTCCTGCAGATCGGCGCGGATATCTATTGCGATACCCAGCGCATCGCCGTGGAGCTGGAGCGGCGTTTCCCGTCACCCTCGCTGTTCCCGGAGGGCAGCGAAGGGCTGTGCCTTGCCCTGGCCCAGTGGAGCGATGTCAGCTTCTTCAGGCCGGGTGCGGCGCTGTCCATGGGCACCAACGAGGCCCTGCCGGAGGACATTCTTCGCGACCGCCGGGACTTCTTCAGCTTCATCGACTTCAGCCGTCTCAATGCCGACCTGCCGCACTACCTTGCCGGCTTTCGTAATCAGCTGGCGCTGGTGGAGCGAATGCTCGCGGACGGGCGCGACTTCCTGCTCGGCCCCCGTCCGTCCTGGGCCGACATCCTGGCGGGTTTTCCCGTGTGGATGTGCCGCGGCAATATACAGGGCGGTGCGGCGCTGGTGGCCAGGTGCCCGCGCCTCCTGGCCTGGGAGCAGCGGGTACTGGCGCTGGGGCACGGTCAGCGCGCGGAACTCGATGCCGCCGACGCGCTGGCGATCGCCGCGCACGCCACATCCGCCGTTGAGGCGTCTGTGGAAGGCGACAACCCCGAGGGACTCGCGCCGGGTCAGCCCGTGCAGGTGACTCCGGATGATTACGGTGCGGTACCGGTGACAGGGGCCTTGCATTGCCTGTCGGATGAGGCCATTGCCATCCGGCGCACTGGGGACCGGGTCGGGACGGTCGTCGTTCACTTCCCGCGCGCGGGCTATCGAGTGGAGAAAACAGTATGAATCAAACGGGTTGGCAGTCAGCGCTGGCGGTCATGACGCTGCTTGCAGCGGCGCTCACGCTTGCGGGGGAGGAGTCTCCCCAGGGCAGTGAGCTGTACGAGAAGCACTGCGCCTCCTGTCACAACGGCGGTGTCTCCAAGGCACCCGAGATCACCCTGCTGCAGATCATGTCGCCGCGCTCGATCCTGCGCGCCATGCAGTCCGGTGTTATGCAGAGCCAGGCCGCCGACATGTCGGATGCGGAAAAGCGCCTTCTCGCGGAGCATCTGGCGGGGCAGTCCCTGGATGCCAGCAATGTGGCCACGGCGCCCGCCTGCAGTGCGGCGGTCGCGCAGTTCGATTTCGATGCCCCGCCGGCGACGCGCGGCTGGGGCGTTGGCCTCCATAATCGCCGCTTCTTCGACGCCGGGACCGCCGGCATGACGGCCGCCGACGCCGGGCGGCTGGAGCTCAAGTGGGCCTTCGAATTCCCGGGCGCGGTGCGCGCGCGCTCGCACCCGGTGACCGCCGGTGGCGCCCTCTACGTCGGCAGCCAGGACGGCACGCTGTGGGCCCTGGACAAGAAGACGGGCTGCGTTCGCTGGCGCTTTTCCACCGTCGCCGAGATCCGTACCGGTATCGTCGTGGAGCCCTGGGAAGCCGGTACCCGGGGCGATCCGCTGCTGTTCTTCGGTGACCTGGTCGGCAACATCTACGCGGTGAATGCGGTTACCGGCGACCTGGCATGGCGGGACCGCCCCGACGACCACCCCAGCCTGACTCTCACTGCCGCGCCGGCGCTGCACGATGGCCGGCTTTACGTGCCCCTGTCCTCACTGGAGGTGACCGCGGCAAGCGATCCGGAGTACGCCTGCTGCACTTTCCGCGGTGGTGTGGCGGTCTATGATGCTCGCGACGGTGAGCATCTGTTCACCAGCTATACCATTGACGATGCAGCGGAGGTGGTGGGGCACAACGCCATCGGTACCGAACAGATTGCCCCATCGGGAGCCCCCGTGTGGAACACGCCCTCCCTCGACCCGGCCCGCGGCCTGATGTATGTCGGCACCGGCGAGAACTATTCCTCGCCCGCCAACGACACCAGCGATGCGGTGCTGGCGCTGGACATGCAGGACGGACACATTGTCTGGCGCCGGCAGACAACGGCGGGTGATGCCTGGAACATGGGCTGTGAAACGCCGGACCGGGTCAACTGTCCGCCCGAGGACGGTCCCGACTACGATTTCGGCGCGGCAACGATCCTGATAACCACGTCCGACGGCCGCGATCTCGTGCTGGCGGGGCAGAAGTCCGGCGAGGTCTTCGCCTTCGACCGGGACACGGGGGACATCGTCTGGCGCAGCAAACTGGGTCGCGGTGGGATTCAGGGCGGGGTGCATTTCGGCATGTCGGCACAGGGAGACACGCTGTACGTGCCCATGTCGGACTTCGACGGCGGCGCGCGCTGGCCCGGCAAGGCCTATCCCGGCATGTACGCGGTGGACGCCGGTAGTGGGGAGACACTCTGGTTCACTCCCACGGACGAGGAGGTCTGCGGCGACCGCGAGTACTGTCAGCCGGGCCTGTCGGCGGCCTCATCCGCCATCGAGGGGGCTGTGGTGGCCGGCGGCATGGACGGTGTGCTGCGCATGTATGACAGCGCGTCCGGCGATGTGCTGTGGTCGTTTGACTCAGCGCGCGATTTTGCGACCCTCGGCGGCGGCCGGGCCAGTGGCGGCTCCTTCGGCGGTGGCGCCGGTCCCCTGTTCGATGACGGGATGATGTACGTGAACTCGGGTTACGGCATCTACTTCCATATGCCCGGCAACGTGCTGCTGGCTTTCGACCTGGCTGAACCGCCGGCCCCGACCGCGACTGACGCCGCTCGATAGCGGGGTCGTGCGCCTCAACTATTTTGCCTTGTATGCCTTGACCCCGCGCTTTCCTTGGATACACTTGCTAGACGCAAACAAGCAAGTCATCTTGCCGCGCCTGATAAACAAGAGATGTCAATAACAGGGCAGGGAGAAAACCATGAGCGCAGACGCCGCGACCATCGAGGCCCTGCTGGCCCGTATCGATCGGCTGGAAAGCCGCCAGGCCATTGTCGACCTGGCATCCGAGTACTGCCACGGCTTCGACAAGCGTGATTTCGACCGCTTCCTCGCCATCTGGTGGGAAGATTGCGTCTGGAACATCGGGCCCCCGTTCGGCGCGTTCACGGGGCACGAGGGTATACGCGAAGCGGTGATCGACGTTCTTTGGCCGGCCTGGGAGGAAAGCCACCACCTCGCAACCAACCACGTTGTCAGCTTTGAAGGGGGTGATCGCGCCCGCGCCGTCTGCGACGTCGACTGCGTCGGACGGCTGGCGGGAGAGGATACCTGCCAGATTGTCGGCGCGACCTACGAGGACCAGCTGGAGCGTCGCGACGGCACCTGGCGTATACGCCAGCGCGACGTGACGATTCACTATTTCAACCCGGTCCACGGAACAGCGCTGGTGGCGCCGGGTTGAGTACTGCGCGTACTGCCAATATTCCGCAGCACAGTGACTGAATATAGAAATAACAGGATTGTTCTATCGCCGAGGAGGCAAGCCCATGAAGAGCAACACGAAGCAACTGGTAATTGCAATCGCAGCGGCCAGCGCCGGCATCAGCTCCGTGCCGTTGGTACAGGCGCAAGAGGGCATGCTGGAAGAGATCACGGTCACGGCGCGCAAGCGTGAGGAAAGCATGCAGGACGTCGGTATCTCGGTCAGCGCCCTGAGCGCCTCGGAAATACAGCGGCAGTTCGCCCGCGACATCCAGGACCTGGCAAACATCGCGCCAAACCTGATCATCGACGATACCGGGCAGGGGCCCGGTGGCACGGCCGCGATTTTCATCCGCGGTGTGGGCGTCGCGGACCTTGAGAAAAACTTCGATCCAGCCGTCGGTATCAGTGTCGATGGCGTGTTCATCGGCTCCACCGCCGGCAGCCTCATGCGCAGTATCGACCTGGCACGGGTCGAGGTGCTGCGCGGTCCACAGGGAACGCTCTTCGGGCGCAATACCGTGGGCGGCCTGATCAATATCGAGCGCACCCAGCCCACGGGTGAGCTCGGTGGACGCTTCCGCGCCGGTATTGAAAACTACGATACGCAGTATCTCGACGGTATCCTGAACTTTGGCGTCACCGAGAACCTGGCGGTCAAGCTCACTGCAGCGCTGCGCGACCAGGGCGAGGGTTACTACGACAATGTCACCTTTGGCCGCGATCAGGGTCGGCAGGACTACACCAACCTCGGTATCAACCTGCTGTGGTCGCCGGCGGAGACCCTGGAACTGGAGTACACCTACAACAGGGAAGAGCTGGATCAGGATACGCCGGCGCTGGTCAACGCCACGCGGCCGGACCAGGTGTTCTGCACCGCCTATGGCTACTGCTCTCCCAGTCTCGACACAACGATAACCGGGGATCGCCTCGGCGTCGCCGGCGGTGGTGGCAGGCCGCCGGCACCGCCGGCCTTTGAAACCAATATCACGACCGTGGACCAGGTCCAGCCGGCCTTCATGGATGCCTTCTTTGATTCGGAAACGCACATTGTCGAAGCCCGCTGGGCCATCAATGACGCGCTGAGCCTCGACTACATCTACGGGCGCTGGGCGGCCGACCCGGACAACCGGCCGGAAATGGGAGGTACAACCG
>JAWLGG010000491.1:0-2900 GCA_041685155.1 Chromatocurvus sp. | reverse complement strand
CTGGATGAGGAGGCCTACTGTCTGCAGCGCTTCGGCCAGCGCCCCCTGGAGTACGTGGCGTCGCTCGGCTGGACGGGGGAGGATGTCTGGCATGCGCACTGTGTGCATCTGAACGCGGACGAGGTCCGCCGCTGTGCCGCGACCCGCACGGGTGTGGCGCACTGCCCGACCAGCAACATGCGCCTTGCCAGCGGCATAGCGCCCGTGGCGGCGATGCTGCAAGCCGGCGTGCACGTCGGCCTTGGCGTCGACGGCTCGGCGTCCAACGACGGCGGGCATCTGCTGGCAGAGGCGCGCCAGGCCATGCTCCTGCAGCGCGTTGCCCCGGAGCGCTATTCGGCCGGGACGGCTCCCGGCGGGCGCGGTGGCTTTGCCGGCGATCCCGGGGCCCTGTCCGCGCGCGACGCGCTGCGCCTGGCAACCCGTGGCGGCGCAGCGACCCTGGGGCGCGATGATATCGGCGCAATTGCAGTGGGCATGTGCGCCGACCTGGTCGCTATCGACCTGAACCGAGTCAACTATGCCGGTGCCGGTCACGACCCCGTGGCGGCTGCCGTATTCTGCCAGCCGGCGACGGTGGACCTTTCGGTGATTCATGGCCGCGTGGTGGTGGAGAGCGGCGAGCTGCAGACGCTCGATCTGGCGCCGATTCTCGCCACGCACCGTCAGATTTCCCGGGCGATGATCCGCGGCGCCTGATCTTCCGGTCCGGCGTCATGCGCCGAGCAGCGTCTTTACCAGCGATGAGGGGTGAATGCGTTGCGCGGTGATGGCGTAGAATGTCTCGACGACGTCGGGCAGTACGGCGTATTTCTCCAGTACGCCGGTGTCTAGTTCATCCTGTACCACTACGTCCGGTACCACTGCCAGCCCGCCGGAGTCGCGGGTCATCAGGCGCAGCATGGCCATGTCGTCCACCTCCGCCTGCGGTGAGACCGCGAGGCCCAGGTCCTCACACAGCAGGTCGAACTGGTTGCGGATGTCACTGCTCGGTCCTGGGAGGAGCAGCCTCTGGCCCTGCAGGTCATCGGGCCAGCGAAAAGCGCGGCGCCGCCCCCGCGGAGGGCCCACCAGACAGACACTCTGCCGCGCGAGGCGCTTGCAGCGCAGCCCCCCGGTGCCGGTGGCAGCAAGCGACCGGTTGGACAGCACGAGATCGAGGTTGTGTACCTGCAGGCGCTGTATCAGGTCTTCAAACGCCGCCGACTCGTGAACGATGCTGACATCCTCCAGGCGCAGCACCGGCTTGAGAAAGTTCTCCTGAAAGTTCCGCGACAGGGTGGAGACGGAGCCGATGCGCAGGCGCTGAACGCTTCTGGCTGCACCGCTTTCCACCGCGGCGAGCAGTTCGCCGCCAAGATCGAAAATGTTCTCCGCGTAACCGAGTACCAGGTTGCCGAGATCGGTCAGCTGCAGGGACCTGCCCTCGCGCAGGAACAGGGGCTGCCCGAAGCTGTCCTCCAGCTTGCGGATCTGCAGTGACAGCGCCGACTGCGATATATGAAGCTTCTCCGCCGCGCGGGTGAGGTGCTGCTCCTTGGCGACAGTCCAGAAGTAGAACAGGTGATGGAAGTTGAGCTGGCGCAAGTTGTTCATATATAAAAAAGAACAATAAACATTTAAAATCTATTTTATTTAATTTTCTTTCGATTGCAAGCTGTGCGCACTGATCTGGCAGAAGGAGTGCGTTGTGAGCATGATGAGTTTCAGCTTTGCCCTGTGGCAGCTGCCCCTGGTGTATATTTCCGGTTTCCTGTTGTCCTGTGCTTTCCCGGCTCGTGCCTGGCGGCTTGCCGGCATCAGCGCAGCCGCGGGGGTGATCGCGGCCGCCGGCGGGGCCGTTCTCATGGCCATGGGAGACGCACCGGCATCCAGTGTCCTGCCCGCGCTACTGATCGCCGTGGTTGCCTGGGTCATCATCCGCTTCTCCCGCGACTACCTGCGTGGCGAGGCGCGCCAGCCGCGCTACGTCGCCGCGCTGCTGTTCACCCTCGCCGCGGTGCTCACAGTTGTAGTGACAGATCACCTTGGCCTGCTGCTCGCGGCGTGGGCGGCGACGAGTCTCGGGCTGCACCGGCTGCTGGTGTTCTATCCGGAGCGCGTGTCTGCGCAGATGGCGGCGCACAAGAAGTTTATCGCCAGTCGTTTCGCCGAGCTCTTCCTGCTCCTGGCGGTGCTGCTCATATTTGCCACCCTGGATACCTTCAGTATCAGCGCGGTGACGGCTCTGCTCGGCGACACGACGGATCTGCCGCCGGCGCTGAACCTGGCCGCGGTGCTGATCGCCATTGCGGTGCTGCTGAAATCCGCGCAGCTGCCGCTGCACGGCTGGCTGATTCAGGTCATGGAGGCGCCGACGCCGGTCTCTGCCTTCCTGCACGCAGGGATCGTTAACCTCGGTGGGGTGGTGGTCATCCGGCTGGCAGCGTTGTTTTCTGCTTCGGTCACAGCACAGACGGTGCTGGTGGTTGTCGGCAGCCTGACGGCGCTATTGGCAGGTGTCGCCATGCTGACACGCATCAGCATCAAGGTAAGGCTCGCCTGGTCGACCTGCGCGCAGATGGGCTTCATGCTGATGGAGTGTGGTCTGGGTCTCTACGACCTGGCCATGCTGCACCTGATAGCTCACTCGCTGTACAAGGCCCACGCTTTCCTGTCCGCCGGCGGTACGGTGCAGCGTGCCCGCAGCGAGAATCTGCTGCCGGCTGATGAGGCCGGGTCGACGTGGTGGCCGGCCCTTGTCGACGCCGCCCTGGCCATCGCCGCGGTGCAGGCGGCTGTGCTCCTGTATGGCACCCTGCCCGCGGTGCCCCCGGTCAATCCCGCCGCTGGTCTTATCCTGGCGCTCGGTGTGGCGCCGCTGTTTGCGGGCATCCGGCAGGCCGGCCCTGGCCCGGCTT
>JAWLGG010000490.1:0-2903 GCA_041685155.1 Chromatocurvus sp. | reverse complement strand
ATCGAACGGCGTCATGGGTAACCCCCTGGTTTTCCAGTCACCCGTGCCGGCACCGCCGACCAACCCATGTCGCGAGCCACCTTGATCCGGTGTCTGCCGTTGGTCACGGAGAACGTTCCATCGCTCAGGGGACCGTCGAGCACGATCGCTCCGTCACCGAAAAAGGCTTCGAAAACCTTCTGCCTCTGCTTGGGGGCGCCGGCGTCAGTAAACCCATCCAACTCCCGAAATACCTCCGCATCGGCCCCCGGTTTGCGAGCGAGAAAGGGCAGCACCTGCCGACGCAGGGTCCCGAAGCCCCTTCGCATCTCATTTTCGCTGGTTTTAGGGAAACCTTCGTCCTCGCGCAGGTCATCACGCCGGGTAATGTGGTCGACTGACACCCACCGGAACCCGGGAGGCAGCGGAAACTTAACAAGGGGGTCAGCGGCGACGGGTTCCACAACTGCCGGAGCTGGTGCTCCAGACGCGGACGCCCGCGCCCCAGTCGTGATGGCCACGTCGCCGTCCAGTTGTACCGACAAGTATGCGGCGGCCTCGTCGCGGGTGGCGCGCAGCCGCAGCTGCGTGCGTGGAAGGTCTGCCTCGATCAGCTTCTCGAACCGACGTGCGGCCGCACGATAAGACTGCGCCGATTCCTCTGCACTCCGACACCACCGGTGCACTTCGCGCAGGCGTTCCTCGGCCTCCAGCAGTGAGCGAACAGCATCGTCATGGGTTTCCTCATCAGATTCCCGAACGGCCCGCTGGCAGGCCCGGACCTGTCGCTGCGCCTCTTCTCTTCGCTCGTGCAACTGTCTGAGTTGCGCACCCAGCCGATTCCCCGCCGCCTCGAGACAAGCCTTTGCCGCCACCTGAAAACGACCAAAGGCTTGATCCAGGTCTTGCAGTCCCTCAAGGGACCCCAGATTCGCTGCGTCCACGGTTACCCCCGACCAGTCGCGCGTGTTCGTCCGCCCAGAACGCTTACCGTTTCATGTAACGATCGAGTTTTGCCGCCTTGGTGCGCAGGAATTCAGAGTATTTCTGTGCACTCTTCAAAAATCCGTCGAGATCCTGCAGGGTCGATGAGAAGGTCTTTTCAAATTGGGCATACTTCGCATCGCGCCAGGTATGGTGCAGATTCTCGAACGAACGCGATGTCTTCATCCGCTTTTGCCGAAGGGCCTCGGCAATCTCATCAAGCGCCTTCGCAAAGCGCCGCATCTCCTCCGGGTTCGCGCTCACCTGTGGCATGATCCGCTCCTAATCGTTCAGGCGTGTCTTCTGGTATTCGAAGATCGCATCGGCATCCCGCTCCAGTTCGGGAACAACACGTGCGGTCTCCGAGGCGAAGCTCTGCAGACGGGTCAAGGTTCTTCTCAGGTGCTGTGCGAATCGATCGAATTCCTGATCGCGCCAGGAACCATGCAGTCGGCTCATCTGACCGTTCAGATTTCGCAGCGACGTGTCCACGTGCGTGGAAAAGTCCTTCAACTCCCGCGAGAACTCCCGAAGTTTTTCCGGATCAACATGAATCTGGTTCATTGCGCCCCCTCTATCGTAGAAACCAGGATGTCGGCATCAGCCGGCTCGCTTGCGCAAGGTCTCGGCGGTGTATTCCAGCCAGGTGGTCGCGGGGATGCGGTAGGGCCGGAACTTCTCCAGTACCCCGACCTGATCCTCGTCGAACTTGATCAAGCGGTGCGGGCGATCAATCCGCGCGGCCGCCGCATCGTCGAACACGCGCATGGAATCATCCTGGCTCAGACTACCCGCCACCCGCTGTCCGAACTCATGCAGCGCGCGCGATTCGAGCGTGCGGTCCAGGTTCAGGAAGGTATCGCACCAGACCAGCGTGTGAACGCCCACCTCGGGACCCTCGCGCAGGATCGTGGAAAACTGCTCGGGTGGATGCGCCTTGTCCTCATCACCAAGACCGAAGCCCCGGCCCGGATCGGGCCGCAGGTCCCGCGCGCGGTGCAACCCCTGGATGATCAGGTAACCAGTCCAGCCCCCGGCACTGGCCTGTTCGTCATTACGTCGCTCGATCTCCGCCGTCAGTTCGCTCAGCACCCCGGGGAGATCGCGCCGCCCAAGCACCTCGGTGCGATGCGGAAGCAAGTCGGCCAGATCACCGGCGAGGTCGGCCCAGGGCGCGTCGGCGGTCGCGAAGTCCACCAGGTAGAAACGCACGCTGTCCGGAGGGTGCTGCGCTGCCAGGCCCAACACACAGGCCGCCAGCAAACCGACCCCCTGCTCCTCCTCACGCGTCAGCACCAGCAGGTTGGCTCCGCCCTGGCGCCGAAAACGAACGCTGGTCGGCGGCTTTATCGCCACCGGCTCGCCCAGCCAGACCTCGCTGCCCTTGCCCGCCAACGGCCAGCCGGGCGCCGCCAGCAACGCCGCCAGCGGCGCGCAACCCTCGAGTTCCGCAGGCTCGTGACCCTCGAACACGATGGGTCGACGCGATCCCTCGGCCTTGCGCGCAAGCGCCTGCAGGTAGTGTTGACGATCGTCGTCGCTGAATCGCGCCACCTGGAGGATCTGGTTGCCTTCCACCAGACCACTCGCGGCATTGTAAATCGCCTCCCCGGGGCGCGAGAGCAGACGTGCAGCCGGGTTGTCGTCGGCCAGAATGAGCCGCGAATCGGCCTCGCTGCAGGGCAACGCGATGCGGATCTGCATCTGGTCGAGCGTGGAGCGCGCCAGAGAGTAGGAACCCGCCAGGCTCTGGGATCCGAGAATCACGTGAATGCCAAAGCTGCGTCCCTGCCGCACCAGCCGGTCCAGGATCCCAGCCGCCTGCCGACCGATGGCATCATCCTCGCTGAAGAACTCCTGGAACTCATCCACGATCAGGATCAGCCGTGGCAGCGGACTGTCCGTTTTCTGACGATACTCGGCCAGGCTATTCGCCTCCA
>JAWLGG010000489.1:0-2906 GCA_041685155.1 Chromatocurvus sp. | reverse complement strand
CCAGGACCAGCACGCCGCTGCCGCAGGCCACCTCCAGCGTCCTGTTGTCGGCCTCAAGCAGTGTTCCAGGCGCGCTGCCGTGGTTGCCCTCCCGCGCGCGCGCATGCCATATCCTGATGCGCTCGCCGCCCATGAAGGTGTAGGCAATGGGGTAGGGATTGAAGGCCCGCACGCGCCGCGCCAGGGCGGGTGCCGGCAGGGACCAGTCGAGGCAGGCCTCTTCCTTGCTGATCTTCGCCGCGTAGGTGGCGTCGGCGTCGTTCTGCGCCCGGGCGCTGCGACGAGCCGCCGGCAGGTCGTCGAGCACGGAGAGCAGCAGTGGCGCACCGAGCCCGGCGAGGCGGTCGTGCAGCGAGCCCGCGGTGGTGGCGTCGTCGATTGTGCAGCTCGCCGTGGCTAGCATGGCGCCGGTGTCCAGGCCCTCATCCATCTGCATGATGGTGACGCCGCTGTGCGTATCCCCTGCTTCGATGGCACGCTGTATCGGGGCTGCGCCGCGCCAGCGCGGGAGCAGCGAGGCGTGGACATTGAGGCAGCCTCCAGTCGGAATATCCAGTACCGCCGCCGGCAGGATGAGGCCGTAGGCAACCACCACCATCACATCCGGTGCCAGCTCGGCGAGGGCCTCACGGGACGCGGCCCGGCGCAGGGACGCCGGCTGCAGCACCGGGAGGCCGGCATCCAGCGCGCACTGCTTCACCGGGCTCGGCTGCAGGCGCTTGCCGCGTCCGGCCGGTCGATCGGGCTGGGTCAGCACACCGACCACCTCTGTACCGGCGGCCAGCAGCGCCGCCAGGTGGTGGGCGGCGAAGTCCGGTGTGCCGGCAAATACGACTCTCACGCCCCCCTGCTCCGGGTCGTCATGCGTGCTGGCGCTGGGATTTTTCGAGCTTGCGGCGGATTCGCTGGCGTTTGAGGGGCGACAGGTAGTCGACGAACAGCCTGCCATCGAGGTGATCTATCTCATGCTGCAGGCAGATCGCCGACAGTTCGTCGAGCTCTTCCGTAAAGGGCTCGCCGCTGCGATCGAGCGCGCTGACCCTGACCCGGCGCGGCCTCTGCACGGTTTCGTAGAAGCCGGGCACGGAGAGGCAGCCCTCGTCGTATTCACCCAGCTCCGGGTCGAGTACCTCGATCTCGGGATTGATGTAGATCCGCGGCTGGTCCCGCTCTGCCGACGTGTCCATCACCAGCAGCCGCTGGTGGACGTTGACCTGGGTCGCCGCCAGCCCGATCCCGGAAGCGTCGTACATGGTTTCGAGCATGTCATCGACAAGCGTGCCCAGCGCGGCGTCTACCGTTGTCACGGTCTGCGCGCGGGTGCGCAGGCGGGGATCCGGGAATTCGAGTATGTCCAGAATAGCCATGGCCGTCGTGTCTTTCCTGCCTTGAAAAGTGAATGTGTCCGGCGCTGTCGCAGTGCCCCCGGGGCTTGCCAGCGAGGCGGTAGCGCCGCAAACTCCGCATTATACAAGCCCGGCATGCCCGCAGCGATGTTTGCCGCCATGCAGGTCTCCCCGCGCTGCACCGCCGCCGGGGTAATGGTGGTAAGCTTTGTGCTATCGACACTAACAGAATCGGCAATCCAGAGGCGGGCAGGAGCACATGATGAGCATGCTGCAGCAGAGGTACTCCATCATCGACGGTCGCGTCCTGCGGCGAAGCGTAATCCCGTTTGTGCTTTGCCTGCTGCTGGCGCTGCCGACGCTGGCCCTCGATATTCGTGAGGGTGCGCCAGAAACCTACGTGGTAAAGAAGGGTGACACCCTCTGGGGCATTTCCGGCATGTACCTCGACCAGCCCTGGCGCTGGCCGGAGCTCTGGGACGTCAATCCGCAGATCGACAATCCCCACCTCATTTTTCCCGGCGACCGGCTGAGCCTGACCTGGGTCAATGGCGAGCCACGCCTCGGTGTCCAGCGTAGCCGGGACGTCAAGCTCACCCCGAAGATGCGCGTAACACCACTGGATCTGGCGATACCGCTGATTCCGCTGGACGAGATCGGCGCCTTTCTGCTGCGACACCGCATCCTGACAGCAGACGATATCAATGACTCCGCCTACATTGTCGCCGGGGCCCAGGGCCACCTCGTCTCCGGTGCCGGCGACAGCGTGTACGGGCGCGGCCGTTTTCCGGACGATGAGCGCACCTACGGCATTTTTCGCGCCGGTGACATCTACCGCGACCCGCTGACCAAGGAGATACTCGGCTACCAGGCGCAGGACATCGGTAGCGCGCAGCTGGTCAGCAGCAATCGCGATGAGGTGGTCGAACTCGAGGTCACCCGGGTTACTGAGGAGGTGAGGATTTCCGATCGCCTGCTTCCGCCCGAGGAGCGCATCCTCGACGCCACCTTCCAGCCCCGTGCCCCGGACGAAGAGATAAGTGACGGCTACATGATTGCGGTCGATGGCGGCGTGAGCCAGATCGGCACCACCGATATCGTGGTGCTCAACCGCGGTGCCCGCGAGGGGCTCGAAATAGGCCACGTGCTGGCCATCTACCAGGCGGGAGAGCTGGTTTTTGACGAGGTGGCCGGTGATAACGTGCGCCTGCCGGACAGCCGCGCCGGCCTGTGCATGGTGTTCGAGGTTGCCGAAAAAGCCAGCTACGCCGTTGTGCTCAAAGCCAACCGCGTGCTGAAAGTGATGGACAAAGTCAAGAATCCCTAGGCTAGACTGGGCGACGCCACACGGAGGTGGCGCCGATGCCTCGCGGTCGCTGACGGGGCAGCCGAGGATGCGCGCATGGATGCCGACGTCGTTACCCACAGCCTGCTGCTGCAGGTTGTCGCTGCACTGTCCCGAAGCGAGTGCTGTCGCCTGCTGTTGCACTTTCCCTCGACCCTCGCCTGCCTGACGGCAGACCCTGCGCACTGGCGTCGTGCAGGTCTGGCGCCACCAGC
>JAWLGG010000040.1:0-12043 GCA_041685155.1 Chromatocurvus sp. | reverse complement strand
CGGATGGGTTAACGGCGAGTCTGACGGACCGGCATACCCTGCCTGCACCGGATCCAGCGCCACCATCGCGTATATGCGGGGTCGCCCGGGTGGGAATCCAGAGCCACGTGGGCGGACGGCGCTTGCCACACCCGCCCCTCACTCCCTATCATCGACTACCTGACCAACACGGAGTGCCAGCACCATGAAGCTAGTTACCGCGATCATCAAGCCGTTCAAGATGGACGATGTGCGCGCCGCGCTGTCTGAGATTGGTGTGCAGGGCATTACCGTCACCGAGGTCAAGGGATTCGGGCGCCAGCGCGGTCATACCGAGCTCTATCGCGGCGCGGAGTACGTGGTGGATTTCCTGCCCAAACTGAAGCTCGAGATCGCGGTAGCCGAGAGTCAGCTCGACGCGATCATCGAGGCGATCATACAGTCGGCGAATACCGGCAAGATCGGCGATGGCAAGATCTTTGTCACCGATATGGAGCAGGTCATACGCATCCGCACGGGTGAGTCGGGAGAGGAGGCGGTCTGAACCCCGGCCCTCTCAGGCGCTCCCGGACAGCTTCTCCAGGGCCTGCGGCAGGTCCGTCAGGCGGCTGATTTCCACGTCCGGCTGCACATCTGCTGTGGCCGTCTCCCGATTCGGGTTGAACCAGACCGTGCGCAGGCCCGCATCCCTTGCGCCTTTGACGTCGTGTTCCAGGCTGTCGCCGACGTGGGCGATGGCCTGTGGTGGAACCTCCGCCCTGGCCACTGCCGCCTCGAACATGTCCGGAGCGGGCTTGCTCGCGCCGATGTCCTCCGCCAGGAAGGCGAAATCGAAGTAGTCCCCGGCGTCGGTCTTGTAGATATCCGCGTTCCCGTTGGTCAGTGCACCGAGTCGGTAGCGCTGATGCAGGAGCTGTATCACCTCGAGCGCCTCCTCGTACAGTTCGACGGCGTGGCGCTCTTGCAGGAAGACGGCGAACGCCGCCTCTGCACCGGCCCATGACGCGGCGTGGTCATAGCCGGCGCTTCGCTGCAGCTCGTAGAGCACGGTCTGGCGCATTCGACTGACGTGGTGCAGCAACTCAGGGTGTTGCCTTGTCACCGCCCTGCGAACGTCGAGCAGGGCTTTGTGGTCGACAGTCTCCATTGTTCCGGGCCGGTGTTCCAGCAGCCAGGCGCGCTGGGTCTCTTCGGCGCGCAGCAGCGCAGGAGTGACATCCCACAGGGTGTTGTCGAGATCAAAGGTGACCACCCGGATGCTCATGGCTGACTCGTCCTCTTCACGACTGGCCCTTGCGGTCCTTCTGCCGGCGTGCCCGGGGGTGGGCCGCATCGTAGACTTTTGACAGGTGCTGGAAGTCGAGGTGGGTGTAGATCTGGGTCGTACCGATGTTGGCATGGCCGAGAAGTTCCTGCACGGCACGCAGGTCACCGCTGGATTCCAGCATGTGGCTGGCGAATGAGTGCCTGAGCATGTGCGGATGCACGTCCTGGCGCATGCCGGACCGTCGCCCCTGCAGCCGCAGTCGCGCCTGGGTGTTGCGCAGGCTGATGCGGCGGCCGCGGGCGCTGGTAAACAGCGCCCTGGCGGCATCGGGGCTCGCGGTGAAGGTGGGCCGCACCTCCAGCCACGCGTCTATGGCCGCCAGCGCCACCTTGCCTATGGGTACATTGCGCGTCTTGCGACCCTTGCCGGTGACCTGCAGCAGGCACTCGTCGCGGTCGATGTCGTCGATGTTCAGGCTCACCAGTTCCGCAAGCCGCAGGCCCGAGGAGTAGAACAGCTCTGCCATGGCGCTGTCGCGCCGTGCTGCCGCGGTGTCGCCGGAAAAGGAGAGGTAGTGCTGCAGCTGGTCCGGGTCCAGCGTTTTTGGCAGTCGTCTTGGTTGTCGCGGTGCCTGGACGGCCGCCGCCGGGTTGCGCGGGTATCCGGCGATGCGGCCCAGGTAGTTGAACAGCGAGCGGGCAGCGGACAGCCCGCGCTGGATGCTGCTGCCGGAGAGCCCGCGGCGGTGCAGGCCGCTCACCCAGTAGCGGACGTGCGCCTCCTGCACCTGCTCGGCGCGGTAGATCTGCTGTCGGGAGAGTGCATTTTCGAAGCTGTCGAGGTCGCGCCGGTAGTTGCTCAGGGTATGCGGTGACAGCTGACGCACCTCCTTGCAATAATCGAGGAAGGCGGTGGCGGACTCGGCGAAGGTCGTCTCGCCGGGCGGGAGCCTGACGCCGGTCTCGCCGGGTGCCGCCATATCAGTGTGCGACGGCCACTCGTGGCATCAGGCGCGCGATCACGGCGGCAATATGCTCGAGGAAAATGGTGCCCATCTGCGGGTGATAGCGCTTGGCGTCCGAGCTGCCCACCGCAACAAGCCCCAGGTCGGTATCTTTGTGCCGGATAGGGACGACGGCGGCGGAGCCGCTGCCGCGTGCGTCGGGAAATAGGTATTTGAACTCGTCGCTGCGCAGGGCACCGCAGGCCGGCTTGCCGCCCTTGACCAGTGAGCCGAGATGCAGGAGCACCTGGTCCCTGGGGGCGCGTCGGCAGCTCTGGCCGGTGGCGGTACCCGCTGCATCATCGAATATGATGATTGCGGCCTGATCGGTCCTGAAATCCCTGTCCATGGAGAGGGCAAAGCCCTCGAACAGGGCGTCGAGCGTGCCGGCCTCCAGCAGGTCAAGCACGAGTTTGCGCGTGTTCACATACAGTTGTTCATTGTCGCGGGCGGCATCCGTGAGATCGCGCAGGCGATGCCGCAGATCCACGTTGCGCTCGCGCAGAACGCTGACCTGCCGCTCCACCAGCGATACCGCGTCGCCGCTGGCGTGGGGTATATGCAGCTTGCGCAGCATATCGGGATTGCGCTGGAAAAAATCCAGGTGCTGCTCCAGAAAATCCCGGACCTGGGCGTCATCGAGTTCAGTGCTGTCTGCCTGTGTCGGTTGTTCTGCGGCCATGCCCTTGATTCCTGTATCAGCCCGTGAAGATTACAGCCGAATGCTGCCCTCGAAAACAACTGCGGTGGGGCCGGTCATGCGCACCGGCTGATCCCCACCGGGCCATGCGACGAGGAGCTTACCCCCCGGCAGGTGGACTGTCACCTCTTCATCCAGCCATCCGCGCACCCGGCCATGCACCACCGCCGCGCAGGCACCGGAGCCACAGGCCAGGGTCTCCCCCGCACCGCGCTCATACACGCGCAGGAGGATCTCGCTGCGTCCGAGCACCTGCATGAAGCTGACGTTGCAGCGCCGGGGAAACTCGTCATGGGACTCGATCGCCGGTCCGAGTTCATCAATGCGGCAGTGGGCAGTATCCGGAACCCGCAGTATGGCGTGGGGATTACCCATCGACACCGCGCCCACGGGAACGCTTTCGCCAGCCACGTCCAGGGCATATTCCTCCGCCTGCGCCGATCGGTTAAGGGGGATGCGCGACGGATCGAGCCACGGCTGACCCATGTTCACTTCCACCTGCTGGCGATCGACCACGCGCAGTTCGGTGATTCCGGAAAGCGTCTCCACGCGCATCAGTCGCTTGTGCGTCAGGCGTCGCAGACGCACAAAGCGGGCGAAACAGCGTGCACCATTCCCGCACTGTTCCGCTTCGCTGCCGTCGGGATTGAAAATGCGGTAATGGAAGTCGACGTCAGGTCGACCGGGGGGTTCAGCCAGGATCACCTGGTCGCAGCCGACGCCGAGTCGCCGGTCGGCAATGCGGCAGATGTCCCGGGGCTTGAGCTGCAGCCGCTGCGTCACGGCATCGATCATCACGAAGTCGTTGCCGATGCCGTGCATCTTGGTGAATTTCAGTGACATCCGGCGCGTAATCAGTCCGGCAGGCGGCATTCACCGCGGGTTAGGTCGGCGAGCGTTTCCCGCTTGCGCACGGTGTGCAGCCGATTGCCGTCCACCATTACCTCCGCTGCCCGCGGCCGCGAGTTGTAGTTGGAACTCATGACAAAACCGTAGGCGCCTGCACCCATGACTGCAAGCCTGTCCCCGGGCGCGAGACTCAGCTCGCGGTCGCGGCCGAGGAAATCGGCAGTCTCGCAGACCGGGCCGACCACGTCCCAGATGGCTGCCGTACCGCTGCCAGCCTGGCGGAGAGGCTGTATATCCTGCCACGCGCTGTACAGCGCCGGGCGGATAAGATCGTTCATCGCGGCGTCCACCAGGGCGAAGTTGTGTGCCGGTGTGCGCTTGAGGTACTGAACCTCGGTCAGCAGAACACCGGCGTTGGCGGCGATCGACCGTCCAGGTTCGAAGATCAGTTCGAGGTCGCGTCCACCGACCGCTTCGCGCAGGGCGCTGATGTAGTCCTGGATTCCCGGCGGGCGCTCGTCGCGGTAGCAGACGCCCAGCCCGCCACCGAGATCGAGGTGGCGCAGGGCAATGCCTGCATCTGCCATCTGGTCGACCAGTGCCAGCATGCGTCGGGTGGCGTCGATGAAGGGTTCGAGCTGCGTCAGCTGCGAACCGATGTGGCAGTCCATGCCGACCACCTCGATGTTCGGCAGTGATGCCGCGCGGGCGAAAACATCGATGGCGTCGTCGCTGTCGACACCGAATTTGTTCTCCTTAAGCCCGGTGGAGATGTAGGGGTGTGTCTGCGCGTCGACGTCCGGGTTCACCCGTATGGACACGGGGGCGCGCAGACCGCTTTCACCGGCGACGCAGTCGAGCAGCTCCAGTTCCGCAGCGGATTCGACGTTGAAGCAGCGAATGCCCACCTGCAGTGCGCGACGCATCTCGTGGGCCTGTTTGCCGACGCCGGAAAACACCACCTTGCCCGGGTCGCCGCCGGCAGCCAGGACCCGCTCGAGCTCGCCTACCGAGACGATATCAAAGCCGGCGCCGCGTCGGGCGAGGACATCGAGAACGGCGATGTTGGAGTTCGCCTTGACGGCGAAACACACCAGGTGCCGACAGCCGGCCAGGGCGTCGAGGTAGGAATCCAGCGCGTTTTCGAGGGCAGCGCGCGAGTAGACATAGCAGGGGGTGCCAACGCGATCGGCAATGGCATTCAGCGACAGCTTCTCCGCGAAGAGCTCGTCTGCGCGGCGATGAAACCCCGGCGTTTGCGCTTGAGGCCCGGTCACTGGTGGCCCTGCGCGCTGACGTTCGGCGCGGCGCCCGCGAGCGCGTCGGGCTCCGGCTGCGGGTAGAGCGGCCCCGTCTGGCCGCAGGCAGCAAGCGCAGAACAGGCAAAAAACAGGAGTGTGCGAAACATGGCCATGCCCGGATCCGAAAGGGTAATTGCAGGCCGGGCAGTATAGCGCCGGCCAGGTGACTGTGCGAGACGATGGCGTCGTCAGCAGGCCATCAGGCGCGCTGCTCCAGCCTTGCCCGGGCACGCTCGACAGCGGCGCGCACCTGTTCCGGCGCGGTGCCCCCGAGGTGGTTGCGCGCTGCAACCGAGCCCTCCAGTGTCAGTACGCTATAGACATCGTCCTCGATGCTGGCGGAAAAGGACTGCAGGGTCTCGAGGTCCATTTCGGCGAGGTCGAGGCCCTTGTCGATGCCCTGGGCAACGGCCTTGCCCACCACCTCGTGCGCGTCGCGGAAGGGCATGCCCCGGCGCACGAGGTAGTCGGCGAGGTCCGTTGCGGTGGAGAATCCGCGGCGTGCCGCCTCGCGCAGCGTATCGACCCTGGGCTCTATGGCCGGCAGCATGTCGCCGAAGGCGCGCAGGCTGTCGATCACCGTGTCCACCGTGTCGAACAGCGGCTCCTTGTCCTCCTGGTTGTCCTTGTTGTAGGCCAGCGGCTGGCTCTTCATGAGTGTCAGCAGGGCCACCAGGTTGCCGTTGACGCGACCCACCTTGCCGCGGATCAGCTCCGGCACGTCCGGATTCTTCTTCTGCGGCATGATCGACGAGCCGGTGCAGAAGCGGTCGGGCAGGCGCACGAAGTCGAACTGGGCCGATGTCCACAGCACCAGCTCCTCGGAAATCCGCGAAAGATGGGTCATCAGCAGCGCCGCAAAGCTGCAGAACTCGATGGCGAAGTCGCGGTCGGAGACCGAATCCAGGCTGTTCGCCGTGGGCGCATCAAAGCCCAGGGCGCGCGCGGTATGTTCGCGGTCTATCGGGTAGGTGGTGCCCGCCAGCGCGGCGGCGCCCAGGGGGCACTGGTTCAGGCGCGCGCGACAGTCCAGCAGGCGGCCGTGGTCGCGTTCCAGCATCTCGTTCCAGGCCAGCACATGATGACCGAAGGTGACCGGCTGCGCCGTCTGCAGGTGGGTGAAGCCGGGCATGACAGTATTGGCATGGGCCTCTGCCAGCGAGATTGCGCCGCGCTGCAGGTGCGTGAGCGCCAGGCTGATGGTGTCGATGGCCTCGCGCAGGAAAAGGCGGATATCCGTGGCCACCTGGTCGTTGCGCGAGCGCCCCGTGTGCAGTTTCTTGCCTGTGCTGCCGATCAGTTCGGTCAGGCGCGCCTCGATGTTCATGTGCACATCCTCCAGCGACGTCGCCCAGGTGAACGCGCCGCTGTCGATCTCTGCCTGCACCTGTCGCATGCCGTCTACGATCTGCCCGTGTTCCGTTGCGGTGAGCACGCCGACCTCGCGGAGCATGTCGGCGTGAGCGAGGGAGCCCGCGATATCATGCACGGCAAGGCGCCGGTCGAAGCTCACCGAGGCGGTGAAGCGCTGTACAAAGGCGTCGGTGGCTTCGCTGAAGCGTCCGCCCCAGACGTGGCTGGTGTCCGTGGTTCTGCTCATCGTGTCTCTGGCTCCGGCGTCAGGTGGCTGTGTGTGTGGTCCGGCATGAACCGGCGAGTATAGCATCGCCTCGCCGCGTCCTGCGGGCGCTGGTATGATGCGCGTGAACCGTTGAGAGAGCAGAATATGGCGCAGAAAATCACTATCGCGACGCGCGAAAGCCCCCTCGCACTCTGGCAGGCGGAGTATGTCCGCGACGCCCTGCAGGCGGCGCACGAGGATCTCACTGTCGAACTGCTGGGCATGACGTCCCGCGGCGACCAGCTGCTGGACGTGCCCCTGTCCAAGGTGGGCGGCAAGGGTCTGTTCGTCAAGGAACTGGAAACCGCCCTGCTGGACGGGAGTGCGGATATCGCGGTGCACTCCATGAAAGATGTGCCGATGGCCTTCCCGGACGATCTCGGCCTCGCCGTGATCTGCGAGCGCGAGGAGCCGGCCGATGCCTTTGTCAGCAATCACTACGACACAATTGAGGCGCTTCCCGCGGGCAGTGTCGTCGGAACGTCGAGTCTGCGGCGCGAGTGCCAGCTGCGCGAGCTGCGCCCGGACGTGACCGTGCGCTTCCTGCGCGGCAACGTGAATACCCGCCTGCGCAAGCTGGATGAGGGTGAGTACGATGCCATTATCCTTGCCTGCGCCGGCCTCCTGCGCCTGGAAATGGGAGATCGTATCCGCTGTCGCATTCCGGTGGCGCAGTCGCTCCCGGCGGGTGGTCAGGGAGCGGTAGGTATCGAGATTCGCAGCGCGGATCACGACACGCGGGCGTTGCTGCAGGTGCTGCACCACGATGCCACGGCGGAATGCGTTACCGCCGAGCGTGCGGTGAACCGACGGCTGGAAGGCGGCTGCGAAGTGCCCATCGCCGCCTACGCCGTGCACGAATCGCCCGACACGCTCTGGCTGCGCGGCCTGGTGGGCAGCCCGGATGGCACTCAGGTACTGCGCGCAGAGGCGCGCGGAAGCGCCAGGGAGGCCGACGCACTCGGCGAGGGCGTGGCCGATGATCTGCTCGCGCAGGGTGCCGCGGATATTCTTCGCGCGGTCTACGGGCGCGCACAGTGATTCCCAGGCCTGCGCCGGTCCAGCGTGACTAGCCATGCAGGCTAGCGACACGGTACTGGTCACGCGCCCCGCTGGACAGGCCGACCGTCTCTGTGCGGGCCTTGCAGCGGCGGGTTACCGGGCCGTCCACCAGCCACTGCTGGCGGTAACCCCGATCGACCCGCTCGACGCTGACCATCAGCGCCTCATTCGCGCGCTTGATGGCTACGAGCACTGTCTGTTCGTCAGCGCGAACGCGGCACGAATCGGCCTCGACTGTGTGTTTCGCGAGTGGGCCGAGTGGCCGCGTTCGGTGCAGTGCTATGCGGTGGGCGACACCACGGCGGATGTATTGAGGGCAGCGGGCATCCGCGTCCTGACGCCCGGCGAGAACATGACCAGTGAGGGCCTGCTGGCCCTGCCGTCGCTGCAGGGTCTGGCCGGTCAGCACGTCCTGATTGTCAAGGGTGAGGGCGGCCGCAATGCCCTGCGCGACGCGCTGGTGGGCCAGGGAGCGTGCGTCGATGAGTTGCGCTGCTACCGCCGGTCGGCGCCGGACCTCACGCCGCAGGCGCTGCAGGGACTGCTGCGGCGCGAGCGCGTTACCCGCATCCTGGTCTCCAGCGGCGAGGTGCTGGAGAACCTCATGGCATTGCTGCACCCGGCTGCGGGCACGCCCCCCGACCTCAGCGGGCTTTCCCTGGTGGTGCCCTCGGCGCGCGTTGCAGAGCAGGCCCGGGCCGCGGGCTGGCGCGACGTGGCAGTAGCGACAAATGCCTCGGACGACGCCATGCTGTCCGCCATGCAGCAATCGATGAGCGCGCAGGGGGAGCATCCTTGACTGAGGAAGACAGCAAGAAGGCGCGGTTGTCGCGGGAGGCGTCTCCGGCGTCGGAGTCCGCAGCGGAGCCCACGCTGGAGCCCACGCCGGAGCCCACGCCGGAGCCCACGCCGGAGCCCACGCCGGAGCCAGACCGGCCGCCGCCAGGCACAGGGCGTGCGCCGCCCGTCCCCCCGCGCACGGGCGGCACCGCCATCGCCTGGCTGGCGCTGCTGCTGGTTCTCGCACTGGCCGCTGGTGGCGTCTGGGCGCTGCTGGAGGCGCAGCAGCGCGAGAGTGACCTGCGCCAGCGTCTGCAGGGGATAGAAGCCGCCACAGGTCGTGATCTGTCCGCCATCGACCAGATCAGCAACAATCTCGAGCGCCAGATCGAGCTGGAGGTGGCTGCGCTGCAGACG
Organism: Chromatocurvus sp.; assembly: GCA_041685155.1. Classification (GTDB taxonomy): domain Bacteria; phylum Pseudomonadota; class Gammaproteobacteria; order Pseudomonadales; family Halieaceae; genus Chromatocurvus. The sequence goes on along the minus strand of JAWLGG010000040.1, from coordinate 3,064 downwards.
ACCCTGCGCGGCGAATGGCAGGACCGGATCGAGCAGTTGCGTGAGCGCACCCGTGAGATGGCCAGTCAGGCCGAGGACGCAGGGCAGCTGCAGCAGGATGTCAGCCGGCAGGTCGCAACGCTGCAGGAGGAACTGGCGGCGGCGCGGCAGACCCTCGAGCAGCAACTCAAGCGTTTTGACAGTGAGCTGGCGCGCCAGCGAGCGCGGCTGGATCAGTTCGGCGCGGATGACCGCGACAGCTGGCTGCTGGCGGAGGCGCAGTACCTGCTGCGGCTGGCCAACCAGCGCCTGATCATGACCGGGGACACCGACGCGGCAGAGGCCCTGATGCGCAGTGCGGATGGTATTCTCCGCGAACTCGACGACGCCGGACTGCTGGATGTGCGCCGCGCCCTGGCCGCGGATCTCGCCGCCGTGCGCGCTGTCCCCCGGCTGGATCTGGAGGGTGCCTACCTGCGCCTGGATGCGCTGATCGACCAGGCCGCGAATCTGGTCCTCTTCGAACTGCCGGCACTGCCCGAGGAGAACGCTCCGGCAGAGGCCGAGGATTGGCGCAACCGTCTGCGCCTCGGCTACGAGAAGGCGCTGGAAAAACTGTCCCGGTATGTCGTGTTCCGGCGCCGCGATGTCCCCGTTGAGTCGCTGATGGACCCGCAGTGGGAAGGCATGGTCAGGCAGAACCTGCGCATGCTGCTGGAACAGGCCCAGGCCGGCATGCTTTCTGGCAACCAGAACCTGTTCCTGGAGAGTCTCGAGCGTGCCCGCGGCTGGATCAGCCAGTTCTTCGACAGTGACCAGCAGGTGGCGCGTGCCATGGCCCGGGAGCTTGAGGACCTCGCCGGGACGCGCGTCAGTGTCGACATCCCCGATGCCTCGCGAACGCTGCAGGCCATGCAGGTGGCCTTGGCGGCACGCAGTCGCGAGGGCGGCAGCGCTCAATGAGACGCCTGTTCCTCCTGGCGTTGATCGCTCTGCTGTTCGGTGTCGGCAGTATCGCGCTGATACAGAGTGAGCCCGGTTACCTGCTGGTGGCCTACGGTGGCTACACAATCGAGTCCAGCCTCTGGATCGGGCTGCTTCTTATCGCCGCCGTGGTCATTCTGCTTTATAGCGCTCTGCGCATCATCCATCGCCTGCTGGCGAGCCCCGGCTCGCTGGCGTTCTGGGTGACGTCGCGCAGGCGCAGACAGGCGGCCCGGCTCACCAACCGTGGCCTGATGAACTTCATCGAGGGCAACTGGAAGCAATCCCGCAGACAGCTGCAGCGTGGCGCCCGCCATTCGGATGCGCCTTCGTTCAACCATCTCATGGCTGCGCAAGCCAGCTTACAGCTCGAGGACCGATCACAGATGCGCAACGACCTGGAAGCGGCCCTGATGGCGGACAGCCAGGCGGCTCCGGCGGTCGACCTGGTGCAGGCGGAGCTGCAGCTGCAGGCCTCGCAGCACGGGCGCGCCCTGGCCAGTCTGGATCGCGCGGAAAGCAGCGGCTCGCGCACGCCGCAATCGCTGCGCCTTCGCAGCAAGGCCATGCTCGGCCTGTCTGACTGGGAGGGATTGCGTGCGCTGATGCCTGAGCTTCAGAAGCATGCGGTGCTGCCGGCGCAGGAGCTGGCGCGACTGCGGCGGGAGACGGGCGTGCGACTCCTGGAGGTGGCGGCCGGGGACCTCGGTGACAATACCCTCACGGCGCTGCAGCGCGCGTGGAAACAGACACCCGCTGACCTGCAGGGTGACGATGCCATTCTGCATCGCTACGTCGAACTGCTGGCAGGGACGGAAGCGACGGAAGAGGCGATCGGCCTGATTGTGCGCTCCCTGAAAAAGCGCTGGGACCCGACGCTGGTCGGGCAGTTCGGACGCCTGTCGGGAGAGGATCCCCAGCGACAGCTCGCCACCGCCGAGGGCTGGCTGGTGGATCGTGAAAAAGATCCCCAGCTTCTTCTCTGCCTTGGTCGCCTCGCGGCGCGCCAGCGTCTGTGGGGTCAGGCCCGGGACTATTTCGAACGCAGTATCGCTGCCGATCCCGGCGCCGAGGCCTGCGCCGAACTCGGGCGTCTGCTGGCCGCCAGCGGCGATTATCTGCAGGCGAGCAAGTATTTCTGCGCCGGGCTCACGCTGCAGCACGACGCCCTGCCGGAGCTGCCGCTCCCCGAGGAGGGTTCCGTGCCGGTGGATCGGCGTATCGCTTTCGATGTCGAGCCGGAGGAGAAGCGCTGAGATCGGTGGCCGGCAGGCTGCTAGAGGCCCAGGCTTTCCCAGATGCTGTCCACCCGCGCCTTGACATCGTCGCTCATGCGGATGGGCTGGCCCCATTCCCGCGTGGTTTCCCCCGGCCACTTGTTGGTGGCGTCCAGCCCCACCTTGGAGCCGAGACCGGCAACCGGTGAGGCGAAATCGAGGTAGTCGATGGGTGTGTTGTCGACGAATACGCAGTCCCGGCGCGGGTCCATGCGCGTCGTGATCGCCCAGATCACGTCCTGCCAGTCGCGCGCATCCACATCATCGTCGGTTACCACGATGAACTTGGTGTACATGAACTGGCGCAGGAACGACCAGATGCCGAGCATGATGCGCTTGGCGTGTCCGGGGTACTCCTTGCGCATGGTCACCACCGCCATCCGGTAGGAACAACCCTCCGGTGGGAGGTAGAAATCCACGATCTCCGGAAACTGCTTTTTCAGTATCGGGACGAAGACCTCGTTCAGCGCGACGCCGAGAATCGCCGGTTCATCCGGTGGCCTGCCCGTGTAGGTCGTGTGGTAGATGGGGGATTCCCGGCTGGTGATGGCATCTACCGTGAATACCGGAAAGCGGTCTACTTCGTTGTAGTAGCCGGTGTGGTCGCCGAAGGGTCCCTCGTCGGCCATGTCGCCCGGCTCCAGGTAGCCCTCGAGAATATACTCCGCTGTCGCGGGTACCTGCAGGCCGTGTTCCCGGCACAGGGGCGTGATGCACTCCACCAGCTCGGTCCTGCCGCCGCGCAGCAGGCCGGCGAAGGCGTATTCCGACAGGTTGTCCGGCACCGGTGTCACCGCGCCGAGGGTGGTGGCGGGATCGGCGCC
>JAWLGG010000488.1:0-2911 GCA_041685155.1 Chromatocurvus sp. | reverse complement strand
CGGCTGCTGAGTGTGCAAATTCTTCAGCGTTGCCAGCCCTTCCGGTGCCAGTGAATCCCGGATGAACGCCGCGCCCTCGGGGTCGGTTCGCTCGAGCCATTCAGACGCTGCGAGCAATCTGTCGCGCATGGCGACCGACACGCGGCGAGCGTCGTCTACCGCCTCGGCAGATGCGCCTGACGCTTCGAGGCGCTCGACGGCCAGCGCGTGTTCTACGTAGTGCTGCACAGTGGCCATTGCCTTGTATTCAGTGGTGGTTCGCATTGCCTTTGCCCTCTCGTGTAAGCCAGTTGTCGAATTGAGATGAAACCCATTGTTCATCGCATAGGTTGGCGATCTGGTTGCCGACGCTCGCCGCCGACTCGCGAACGCGGTCTGCTTCTCGGGGGTTAATCCCTGCCTGTCGTATCAACAGGGCCGGGATCGAATCGAGGTGAGCACTGAGACTGTTAGCCAGCGATGCCAGGGCAAACGCCACGAACGAAAACGGCGCCATCTCATGCCGTGCGATCTCGTTGTCGCGTTCCTGCTTTGCGGCCTTGGCCTCGGTCAATCGAATGCGTGCCTCGGCCAGCCGCTTTCGCTGATCATCGTCAACAGGACGTGTATCCCTCCTGCGAGCACGGTCTGCCTCGATGATCTGCGCCACGGTGAAGTAATGCGTTTTGCCGATCTTGCCTGCGGGGTCGAGTCGCCACTTATCAAACGCTGTGCGACTGACGCCGAGCGCGGCCACGGCCTGCCGGGTGCTGATCCAGTCTGGTTGTATGTCTGCCATGTTCGTACCTTCCAATGCGAATTACTCGCGTTCGTAATTAGTGAAAACTCGCCGGTCCCGCCATCCGTACAAGCCGGGAAATCAACTAGTACCTTGACAGGGGGGCAGGTGGGCCGCGCTGGCTCGCCTCAACCGCTGGATGTCCAACGCCGAGACGCAACAGCTTGCTGTGCCGTGTCTCCGCTTCCCTGCATTGCCCTATGCCGTGCGTGTGGCTGCTGACTCGCATCACCATGCTTTCAGCCCCTCGCGATACTCGTGGATCAGGAACCGCCGTTGATCCTCTGCGCTTACCTGCTGCTCTGGCAGTGCGGTTTCCCGGCTTGCGTAGACATTCGACCGCCAGCGCAAATAATCCCGCTCTGTGCTTTCGGGCAGGACCTCGGGTTCCCCCAGGGTCGGGGGTGCTGTTTTCCACGTATCCCCCAGGACAGCAGCCGAAAACCAAGACGCCTGTGCACCGGGGGGCTTTTCCCAGGCAATTTCGTCCCATGACGTGGGCGGGCTGTGGTGGGGGTATTGCGTCGCGACCGGCGGGTCGACATAGATCACGCCCTGATCCACGTCTCTAACCGTCGCCTTCAGCACAAGCACCCAAGTGATCCCGAAGCGGTCAACGTGGCTTTGCTCGCGATAGAGTGTGTCTCCTGCGCTGATCATTCCTTGCCCTCCGCTTTGCCTGCGTCCGCGATCTGGTCCTCGAGGCGGTCAGCCAGATGTGATGCGAAGTGTCCGCAGACCTCGACCAGGTGCGCGAGGCGCAAAGCGTGAAGCTCGGTAATGCCCTGGTCCTGCCCGGTATGGTGAACCGACAAGCTCAGTCCGAGACCTTGGAGACCGTCACCGAGAAGTGTCAGCCGGTACTGCGTTTCGTGAATGCTCATTGCTCTGCCTCCGCTTTCAGCGCCTCGTCGAATACCTCGACGATCTCGTTTATCAATCCCGCGATGGATACCACCGCCAGGGAAAGGCCCTCGATGTCGCCCTTGCTCAGCTCGTCCAGATCAGCACTCATGTGCCGACGCCAAAGGATGGTGCCAATGGTGTTGAGCGAGTCTGCCGCCATACCCAGTTCTCGGACTCGGTATTCTGGGAAGTTGGTCATGATGTGGCCTCCGCTTTCTGTGCCGCCGTGGCGTCATGCTGGATCGAGTCTGCGATTTCCTGAGCGCGACTCGCCATGATCTGAATTGCCGAGAACATCGCCGCCGCGTCATTGCAGGACGTGTTCACGTTCTCCCTGCACGCGAGGTGCTCCAGGTCAGACAGGATCGCGCCGATAGCACCAGCCTTGCCGTGGTAAGTTTCGTGTGTTGCCTTCATGGTGTTTCCCCTTCGGTTGTTGTGGCCCGTGGGCCGGTTGACGTGGGGAATTTCCCCACGCTGTTTAGAGTTCGGCTGTTGATTCAAAACGGCAGTGCTTCGGGTTCCCGCAGCGCAGATAACTCGGCCTCAAGCTCTGCAATGCGTGACTGACGTGCTTGTGCTGACTCGGCCCGCTCCGCTTCCATCTGAGCCTCGCGCTCGACGTAGGCGGCAATGCGGCGCAGGGTGTCGGCAATGCCTGCCGGTTCCATATTGACGTCGCAAAGCACGCGGATACCGCCGCCGTGGCCTTCCAGGGTCTTCCCGGTGCTCCCGCCGGTAATGCGCCAGCCGTTGTCTTCGGACGCCATGACGTCACCGAATATGTCGTAGGCATCGAAGTACCGAACCGTCTGCGGGAACTGCCCGCGTTCGCGGTTGCCCTGGTCCAGGTAAAGCTGTGTGCTTCCTGAAATCTTCTGTTCGCTGGTCATCGTGATTTACCTCCTGGTTGTGTCCCTTCGGGGGGGGCTGGTTATGCAGCGCCCTGGTTAAACGACAGACTGGTTCTGTAGTCCTTCAGCGCGTCCGTGCTTATCGTCGTGTCCATGCCCATAAGGCCGCGCAGCGGGGTCCAGTCGTAACTGGTGATGACCTGATCCACGGGAACCGTCATCTGCTCGAATCCAGCGACCGCGATACGGTCATCCGTGACAGCCAGGACGCGGCGACGTTTGATCGTCAGCCAGCGTTTGCCCTGTCGGTCGATTGAGGTTTGCGACTGGTATATGAAATCGCCTGTGCGTAGTTTCATTGCAGGGTGCCTCC
>JAWLGG010000487.1:0-2920 GCA_041685155.1 Chromatocurvus sp. | reverse complement strand
CGCCGGGGAGCACTTGCGCGAGGTCGAACTCGGCATGGAAGCCGCCATGGCCAGTGGCGAGCGCGCCGCCATCGACGTCGCGGGCCGGGTTATGGCGTGAGGAGCCGGCACTGCCGGGGCGGTCAGGCGGCTGGCGCCGGCGATAACAGCGGCGGGACTACACAAACACAGCCGCAGCGAGGTGATCAGTCCCTCTCAGCATCCCCGTCGCTGGCCATGGCGCGGCGCATTTCCACCAGCTCGGCCAGGCTGGCGAAACGATCGATGTCCTTCTGGTAATCCGCCTCAACGCGCTCGATCTCGCGCTGGCGGTCGGCGATGCTGCGCTCGGTGGTCGTGATCTCCGACTGCAGGTCCGCGATGGCATTCAGGTGTGACTCACTCACGCTGGCGCCACGACGCTCCTGATCCGCGGCCTCCGCCTGGTAATTCTCGACCTGCTGCTTCAGCGAACGCTGCTTGCCCTTGAGAATGCTGACGCGGATGCGCAGGTCCCTGAGAGCGCGATCCCGTGCCGCCTCGATATCCTCCACGGTGCTGTAGCGCAGAAGCAGGGATTCATCCCACTTCTGCAGCCGCTTGCGTTCTGCCTCGGCGGCGCTCTGCCGACGCTGCTGCGCATCCATGCTGGCCCGGGCTTCGTCATCGAGGCTGGGCGGCACGACATCGATCAGGACACCTTTTTCGTTGAGTACCTCGTAGCCCCGGGCCACCTGCTCCGGGGGCACCTGGTAGCCGATAACGCTGTTGCCATCCTCGTTGACATAGCGATACATCTCGCGCGCCTGGGTGAGCGACGGCAGCGCGGCAAGTGCGCAAAGTGACAGCAACAGTATGGTTTTATTCATAAGTGCCCAATATAGGTCCTCGACGGCCTGCGAGACAACCACGCCAGTAGGCCACGCTGTAAGTACGGTATCTAGACACCGTACTGCGCACGGTAGTTTCGCATGGCCGCGAGAACGGCATCACTGGCGTGATCCCCGGCCTCGGCCACGTAATCGATAATGTCCGACATACCGATGATGCTGCGCACCGGCGCGCCGTGGGACAACTCGATCTCCTGCACGGCGGAGAGGGCCCCCTGGCCCCTTTCCTCGCGGTCGAGACCGATCACGACGCCGGCAAAACGGGCCCCGGCCCGATCGATCATGCCGATGACCTCGGTGACTGCGGTGCCCGCGGTCATGACGTCATCGATCACCAGGACGCGCCCCTGCAGGGGCGCACCCACCAGCGCGCCGCCCTCGCCATGGTCCTTCGCCTCCTTGCGGTTGTAGGCGAAGGGCAGGTCGCGACCGTGGTGATCGGCCAGCGCGACCGCTGTCGCGGCCGCCAGCGGAATCCCCTTGTAGGCCGGTCCGAGGAGCACGTCGAAAGCGATATCCGCATCGACGATGCACTGCGCGTAATGGCGGCCCAGGGCGGCGAGGGCGGCGCCGGTGGCGAAGGCGCCGGCATTGAAGAAATACGGGCTGACACGCCCGGATTTGAGGGTAAATTCCCCGAACTTGAGCACATTGTGCTCCCGGGCCAGCTCGATGAAGTCGTGTTGATAGGGTTTCATGCGCGAATCCTTGCAGTGCCCGGCGAGGGGCAGTGCCGTCGGGCGCGACTGACGCGGCGGCGGGCAAATGGGCAAAGCGGAGTATTCTGGCACGGCGGGATTCGGTATCATAGCCCGCGCGAAGCGGGGGAGAAAGAATGAGAATCATCAGTTTCAGTGCCGACGGCTTGAAGCAGGCGGCAAAGCGCGGTCTATACGACTGGATTGCGGAACAGGATGCGGATTTCATCTGCATTCAGGATATTCGCTGCTCCGAATATGACCTGCGCAGCGAGAAGTATTTCCCGCCGGAATACAACGCATATTTCTTCGACGACATCGACGGCAAGCAAAACGGGGTCGCCCTGTACTGCCGCAAACTCCCGAAAGCCATCATGACCGGCCTCGGCTTTGCCGATTTCGATATGGAGGGGCGGTATATCCAGGCCGACTACGAGCGACTGAGCGTCGGCTGCCTGCTGGCGCCCACTGCCGAGGAAGGCGATGCCGACGCCCTCGCGCGCAAGTCCGAGTTCTATGAGCTGCTTGGCAACCACCTGCAGAAGGTGCGCAACAAGCGTCGGGAATTCATTATCTGCGGCAACTGGCACATCGCTCATACCGCGGCCGACCTGCAGAATGCGGGTGAGAACGGCAGCCGGCCCGGTTTTCTGGGGGAGGAGCGACAGTGGATGGACCAGCTGTTAAGTAGCGGCTATGTCGATGCCTTCCGCGAGGTGAATACCGACCGCGACGAGTTTACCTGGTGGCCCGGGGATGAGAGCCGCGAGACCAACGGCTGGCGTACCGACATGCAGATTGTGTCAGAGGGCCTGAAATACCAGATCGAATACGGCGCCATCTACAAGGTTCAGGCCTTTTCCAGCCACGCACCGGTCATCATGGATTACGACCTGGAGCCGTGACCTGCGCGCCGATTCCGGCGCGTGCAGCGCACGGAATCGTCAGCCGTTCGCCAGTGCCGCCCGCTGCATTGCAAACAGGTCGCGGATACCCGCCGTGGCCAGGTCAAGCATCGCATTCAGGTCCTCGCGCCCGAACAGGGCGCCTTCCGCAGTACCCTGCACTTCGATAAAGCCCCCTGCCTCGGACATCACCACATTCATGTCGGTCTCGGCGCGGGAATCCTCGGCGTAGTCCAGATCCAGCACCGGCACACCCTGGAAGACACCCACCGATACCGCCGCAACCATGTTCTGCAGCGGATCCGCCAGCAGCGCCTTGCTGCGCTGCAGGCCGTTCAACGCGTCCACCAGCGCGACACAGGCGCCGGTAATCGATGCCGTTCGCGTTCCGCCGTCGGCCTGGATGACGTCACAATCGATGGTAATGGTGTTCTCACCCAGCTTTTTC
>JAWLGG010000486.1:0-2921 GCA_041685155.1 Chromatocurvus sp. | reverse complement strand
AGGGACGCGTATGCTGGGCATTCCGCCGACCGCGCAGCGTATCGGTCATGAACGATCTCCCTAAAGGATGAGCGCGTTCTCTTCTCGTGTCATCAGCCGCATCAGCTTCGGATGGACGAAAAGCTTTTCACGGCCCTCCTGCCGCTCTTCGAGTACGCCGATGTCGACCAGCTCCTTGAGGTACACCGAGGCAGTCTGCCGTTTTGCGATATCGCGTTCGACCAGCGAAGCGATGCGGCAATAGGGCTGCTCGAAAATAACCTGCATCAGCTCGTGGCTGTAGATCCTGGGGAGTTGCTGCCTGACATTGCGGGATGTTTCCTCCATGAGCTGTCGAATCGCGGCGATCTTTGCGCAAGTCCAACGCGACACTTCCTCGACGCCTTCAAGCATGTACAGTATCCAGGCTTCCCAGTCGCCATCACGCGTGACCTGCAAGAGCAACCGGTAGTAATCTGCCTTGCTGCGGACAATATGTCGACTTAGGTACAGGATGGGCAACGTCAGGAGATCCTGCTCGATCAGGTACAGGACATTCAGAATGCGCCCTGTGCGGCCGTTGCCGTCGGTAAAGGGATGAATGGCCTCGAACTGGTAGTGGGCAATCGCCATCCGTATCAGGGGGTCCAGATCTTCCCCGGCATGCAGAAACTGCTCCCAGTTACCGAGCAGGTCGCGTAGCCGGTTTTCGGCCTCGGGCGGTGTATAGATGATTTCACCGGTGGCTTCGTTGCGGATAATTGTGCCCGGCACCTTCCGGATCTGCATGGGCCGGTTCTTGATGGTGCTGCAGACCTCGACCGCGGTAGTGGTACACAAGGGGCGGCTTTCCAGCTGCTGGAAGCCCTCGAACAGCGCGCTTCGGTAGCGCAGCGCCTCCCGCGTCGCCGGGTCGGCGTCGCCAGCCCGGCCAGCGTGCCGGAACAATTCATCGGTGGTGGTGATGATGTTCTCGATCTCGGAGCTGTCGCGGGCCTCCAGGATGGGGAGAAGGTTCGTCAGCAGTCCAGGGTCTGGCAGCAGCTCTCCCGCCTGACGCAGCTCCGCCAGCGCGGCCCGTGCCGGTATGCAGGCCTTGAGCACAGCCCGGGACTCCACCCTGTCCAGATCAGGTGGCAGCAGCGGAAGTTCGTTGTAAGGACTGTCAGCCCGCCAGTTCATGTACGTTTTTTCACAACTTTTCGACACAGGGTTCACACGGGATCAGCTTAATGTCGACCGGATCGACAGGTCAATGCGGTATGTCGATAAAATTAATTTATATCGACATAACGCCATCGCCGTGGCTGCGGAGCAAAGCGCTCGACCTCTGTGGGCGGCGCTCCGCTATCCTTGAGATGACTTCGCGCCGATGATCGCGAAAACGGATTGAGATGACTATAATGAACGAATCGAACGATATTCAGGAACAGGACAATGGATAGCCTTTCAGCCAATGAAGCGAAAACGCATTTCGGCGAACTGCTGATAAAGGCGCAGCGCGCGCCCGTTCATATCAACAGGAACGGTAAGCCGATTGCTGTGGTTCTGTCCGCTGAAGACTACGAAAGTATTGAAACGCTCAAGTCGCGGTTATTGCAGTTGAGGACAGAGCAGGCTAAGGCTGACATCGAATCGGGCGAAGTGGTCGATGGTGAATCATTTCTTGATGCCCTTGAAGCCGGCAACCATGATTAATGTCGGACTATCGATTAACGCCAGAGGCCCGAACCGATCTGATTGAGATTCGACGCTACACACTGGAAAAGTGGGGAACTGCTCAATCTCAGAAGTATCTGTCAGAGCTTCGAAAGACACTACGCGTGCTCGCTGGAACGCCCGCCCTTGGCAAGGCGCGCGCAGAGCTTGGGACGGACGTTTTCAGCTTTCCCCATGTCAGTCACGTCATCTACTACGTGATTCATGAGGAGCGGCTGGTCGTGTTTGCCGTGCTGCATAAACGCATGGTGCCGCGCGAGCACCTGGGTGACCGGGAAAGAATGTAGTGACGTGTGCACATGACCGAGCGGTCCCGGCGCACGGCCGCGCATCGATACGGGGGAATCCGACCGCTTCTCACTTCTCTGCATGGCTCTTCTCTTGCGTATGGTATGGCTTTCGCTAATACATCGCGATGATATTCTGTGAAACGGATTCTGAGGAAACCTGCATGACCCGATTACTCAAGCGCCGCATCGTCGCGGGATTGTTTCTGTTTTCCCTCGTATCAGTTGGCCTGGCCGCCGAAACCCCCAGCGGCGCTGCCGACCCCGAAAACGCGACCGCTGAATCCGACCCCCGCTTCAGCGACGAGATCAACACCCGGCGCCACCTGATGCAGGTCTCCCTGGCTCGCACGCCCGCCGACCTGATCATTCGTGGTGCAACCGTGCTCAATGTGTTTACCAACGAATGGCTGGCTGGTCAGGACATTGTGGTCTCCGGCGAGCGCATTGCCTGGGTGGGCCCCGCGGAAGGCTGGCCGGGGGAGGCCGCCGAGATCGTCGACGCCAGCGGCCTGTGGGCCGTGCCCGGCTTCGGCGAGTCGCACAAGCACATCGAAAGTTCCTACCTCACGCCGGAGTACGAGGCGGCGCTGGTGATCCCCATGGGCAACACCTGGACCGCCGAGGGCAGCCACGAGATCTCCAATGTGGTCGGCAACCACAACGCCGATTTCTGGCTCATGGCCGAGGACGCCGGCAGCCCACTGAAGATCTTTCCCGCCATCGGCTCGGCAACGCCGCCCACGGTGTACGAGTCCGGCGGCGGCTACTATGGCTATGAGGAAATGGCCGCGTTCATGCAGCGCGATCTGCGCGTGGTCGGCCTGGGTGAGGTGATGGACTGGCCCGCGGTCAGCAACCTGGATGCCCCGGGCCACGAACGGATCTGGGGCATGATACAGGCCACCTACGACCTGCGCGGCGTGGTGGAAGGGC
>JAWLGG010000485.1:0-2928 GCA_041685155.1 Chromatocurvus sp. | reverse complement strand
GTCATGGAGCAGTCGCGCTCCATGATGAAAGTGCTCGGCGCCGCGGACCGCGAGCGTCTCGATCAGTATTTCACCGGCTTGCGTCAGCTGGAGACGCAGTTCGAGCACCGGTTGACCAAGCCGGATCCGATCGCGAGCTGTGTGCCCCCCGGAGAGGCGCCGGTCAACCCGCTCATGGATAAGTCAGCCGATGCCGTCCGGCTGCGGCATCAGATGATGACCGAGCTTATGGTCATGGCCATTGCCTGCGATCAGACCCGTGTCTTCAATATGGCCTATTCGGCGGCGTTTTCATCAATTATCAAACCGGGCTATCCCAAGCCGCACCATACCTGCACCCACGAGGAACCCGTCGACGAGCGCACGGGCTATCAGCAGAACGCGTCCTGGTTTACGCGCCGCGCCATGGAGTCCTGGGCGGATTTTGTCGAAGCCTTCAAAAAGATACCGGAGGGGGACGGTACACTGCTCGACAACGTTCTTATTCTTGGCACGACCGATGTCGGTTATGCCAGAACGCATGCGATAGACGGCATGCCGGTATTTCTCGCCGGCAGAGCTGGCGGCAAGGGCAGGAGCGGCATGCACATTGATCTGCAGGGTGGCTCGGTGTCGCAGGTTGGCTACACGGCCCTCAGGCTCCTGGGCATCGACAAGTCCTCCTGGGGTACGCTGAGCAACGAGTCTTCTGAAGTCATTCACGAGGTCGTGGCCTGAATGGTGGCATTCAGGGAGAGGCATGACATGCGCGGGATCAGCGCCTTCGCTGCGACATTGCTTTTCGCAGCGACATCGAACCTGGCCGCCGTGGAGGCGGCTGCCGATACCTCAGATCGTTCGCGGTACTGGCAGGCGGCGACCAGTAACGCACAGGAAGCCTACATTGGAGAGAAGATGCCGCCGGGTATTCAGGTGGTTATCAGTCCTCTGGAAGGGCCGGTGTATGCCGATGAACGCGGGCGAACGCTGTACAAGTGGCCCTTGAGTGCCTTGCGAAACGGGTCTACCGGTGACAGGCAGCATGAACCGTCCAACTGCACCGAGGAAGTGCTGAAGTATTCCGCAGGCTTGATGAGCCCATACCCGCCTGGCCTGCGCCTGCCGGATGCCGACCAGCGACTGAGTTGTGCTCAGGTCTGGCCTCCTCTGCTTGCGTCCGATGACGCGGAAGACGTCGACAAGTGGACGCTTGTCACGCGCGACGACGGCTCCCGCCAATGGGCTTATGACGGTTATCCGGTGTATACCTCCCTGCTTGATCAACACCCCGGAGACGTTCTGGGAGGCACGAGGATCAGATCTGGCGGTGATGGCGGTGTTGTTCGCGTGCCGGTGGGACCGCCGCCGGACATCCCCGCTGAGTTTGCAGTGATTCCCAGCACCACCGGCCGACTGCTGGTGGATAACCGGGAGTACTCGGTGTACACCTGGGATGGCGATGAGCCGAACAGGTCGAACTGTTATGACGACTGTCTTGATCACTGGGCGCCGGTCGCTGCACCAGCGCTCGCAGCCGACACGGATCAATGGACAGTGATCCGGCGATCTTCCGGAACCCGTCAATGGGCGTTCCGGGGCAAACCGCTTTACACCCACAAGAACGACCCCGGAAGCCGCAGCTTTGTCGGTGGCGATGTGCCGGACTGGCGTAACCCGGAATGGCACAATGTCTATACGCAGCGCGCGGTCACGCCGCCCGAGGCGTTCACGGTGCAGGATGCGGAATTCGGTGGGCAGGTTCTGGCGGATGCCCGGGGGCGGACCCTGTATCTGTACAACTGCAACGACGATTCCCTGGTGCAGCTGGCCTGCGACCACCCGGATGCGCCGCAGGAATATCGCCTGGCCATCTGCGGCAATGGCGACCCTGCCGTCTGTCTCGAGACCTTTCCCTACGTCATCGCAGAGGCCAATGCGAAGAGCGATAGCTCTCTCTGGAGCGTGATAGCGATCAATCCCGAGACCGGTCATCGCGCCGCAGAAGATCAGGCGAACGCGCTGCAGGTCTGGGCCTACCGCGGGCGACCGGTATATACCTACGCTGGTGATCGTGAAGCTGGTGTTACCAACGGCGACGGCATCGGCGAGTTCACCGGGCGTCGCAACGGCTACAAGGCCTTTGTGCTGCGAGACGATTTTGGTGAAAACGCGTTTCGTCGATGATGCTTATGCTGAAAGTACCGACAGGCGTTGCGAACGCTGGGGAGAAGACCGATGTTACAGTTTGAAGCGGGTAAAAATGGGCGTAATCGCCTGCTGTCCCTGAGGGCACTCCCTGCCGCGGCTCTTCTCATGTCGCTGGGCAGTGCCGCAACGGCTGCAGCGCCGGATGGAGGGCGCATTGGCTATGTTCTTACGGAACGGCACTGGGCGCTGTACCAGACTGAGGGTGCTCGGGAAGAGTGTCCCCAGGGCTTCAATATCGGGCCGCGCGAGCAGTACGATGAGCTGTTTCCGCAAGACAGCGGGATAGAGCGCACAGAGGTGGATACCCGTCTCATGCGGGAGGGTCGTCGCTTCCACCGCACAACCGCAGATGACGACCCCTTCCCTTTTCACGATGCACAGGGCACCACCGCCTACGGCCTGAATCTGGATGACAGGGTCGGCGCCGAGGATTTTCTCAGCCCCGAGGGCGAGGAAGGCATTGATAATCAGCTGCAGCGCGCCATCGGCTGTATTTCGATTTACCGCGGCCCGGACGGCACCTTCTACCATTTTTCCAATCTTTTCATGTACGGAAATGCCTACAATCGCTGGATGATCGAGTTGTCTGGCGTGGACGACCTGGTGAACGATGATGAAGTGACGGTGACGTTCTATCGCGGGCTCGATGACCTTGTGACCGACGCCTCCGGCAAGGGCTTTGTTGCAGGTGGTACGCAGCGGGTGGATACGCGTTGGGGCCAGAGCTTCATTCAGGAGGTG
>JAWLGG010000484.1:0-2930 GCA_041685155.1 Chromatocurvus sp. | reverse complement strand
TGCCCTGGCCGGGCACGAGGCGGTCATGGCGGCGTATCGGGAAGCGGTGCGCGAGCGCTACCGCTTCTTCAGCTATGGCGACGCCATGTTTGTCACAGCATCGGCGCCGGCATGAGCGGCGCGGCGGCCATGGCGTTCGAGCACCTGTGCAGCGACGGCAGCGCCCGCCGCGGTCGCCTGACCTTTCCCCGGGGGGCCGTGGAGACGCCGGCGTTCATGCCGGTTGGTACCTATGGCACGGTCAAGGGAATGCTGCCCCGGGACATTGTCGCGACCGGCGCGCAGATGATTCTTGGCAATACCTTCCATCTCTGGCTACGCCCCGGCACAGACACTATTGCGGCGCATGGCGACCTGCATGATTTCATGCACTGGGACGGGCCTATCCTCACCGACTCCGGCGGTTTCCAGGTCTTCAGCCTGGGCAAAATGCGCCGCATTACAGAGGAGGGGGTCTCGTTCCGCTCTCCGGTGGATGGCGCCAGGGTCTTTCTCGATCCGGAAACCTCCATGGCGATCCAGCGTGCGCTGGGCAGTGACATCGTCATGATCTTCGATGAGTGCACGCCCTATCCCGCGACAGAGACAGAGGCGCGGGAGTCGATGCAGCTGTCCCTGCGCTGGGCGGCGCGCAGCCGCGCGGCACATGCGGGCAGCAGTGCGGCGCTGTTCGGCATCGTACAGGGCGGCATGTACCCACAGCTGCGCGTCGAGTCTCTGCGTGGCCTGATGGACATCGGCTTTGACGGCTACGCCGTCGGCGGGCTGTCCGTTGGCGAGCCCAAGGACGAGATGCTGATGGTGCTCGATGCCATGCGGGATGTTCTGCCGGCAGACAGGCCACGCTACCTCATGGGCGTCGGGACGCCCGCCGACATCATCGAGGGCGTCCGGCGCGGCATCGACATGTTCGACTGCGTCATGCCCACGCGGAATGCCCGCAACGGCCACCTGTTCACGTCCGGCGGCGTCGTCAGGGTCCGCAACGCGCGTCACAAGAGCAGTACCCTCCCGCTGGATGAGCACTGCGACTGCTACACCTGCAGCCATTTCTCCCGGGCGTATCTGCACCATCTCGAGCGCTGCAACGAGATTCTGGGTTCGCAGCTGAACACGCTGCACAATCTGCATTATTATCAGCGACACATGCAGGGCATTCGCGCGGCCATTGAGCGCGGAACGCTGGATGACTTCGCCGAACGCTACTACGCCGCCCAGGGCGGGGAGGCGTGACATGTACAAGCTGTGTTTCTATGTGCCCGAGTCACACCTGGAACAGGTCAAGGAAGCGGTATTCGCCAGCGGCGCCGGCCGCATCGGCGACTACGACAGCTGCTGCTGGCAGGTGCGCGGCGAGGGGCAGTTCCGGCCCCTTGAGGGTAGCGAGCCATTCCTCGGAAGTCGGGATGCGGTCGAGCGCGTAAGCGAGTTCCGCGTGGAACTGGTCTGTGATGAACAGACGATACGTCCCGCGATCGCGGCGCTGTACCGCGCGCATCCCTACGAGGAGCCCGCCTGGGACGCCATCGCCCTGGCGAACCACTCGCTGCGCTGAACAGACTGCTTTATAGTGCCTGCACCGAAGCCAGAGGACACCGTACGCCATGCTGTATAGACTGGGTGAACACCAGCCCGCGCTCGAGGGCGAGGGACATTTCGTGGCGCCGAACGCCGCCGTTATCGGCCGCGTCACATTGCGGTCCTCTGCCAGCGTCTGGTTCGGCTGTGTGCTGCGCGGCGATGTCGAGGACATCACCATTGGCGAGGGCAGCAATATACAGGATGGCACGGTGGTGCACGCGGACCCGGGCTATCCCGTGACAGTGGGTCGCGATGTCACGGTGGGCCACAATGCGATGCTCCACGGCTGCAGCATCGGTGATGGCAGTCTGGTCGGTATCGGTGCGGTCGTGCTCAACGGGGCCACGGTAGGCCGCGGCTGCCTGATCGCGGCCAATGCCCTGGTCACCGAGGGGATGGAGGTGCCCGATGGCAGCGTCGTCATGGGCTCCCCGGGGAAGGTGCGCAAGTCACTTGGCGACGAGGAACGGAAGCTGCTGACAGTGAACGCGACGCACTATGTGGACAACGCCGTCCGCTTTGCCGGCGAGCTGGAGGTCGTGCAATGAGCAGTTACGCACATGATCAGCCGGCCTCCCCCTGCGTTTCCATCTGTGCTCTGGATGACGATGAGATCTGCACCGGCTGTTATCGCACGGCAGACGAGATTACCGACTGGTTCATGGCCAGCAACGACGAGAAGCGAGAGATCATTGCCCGGGCGGCGGCGCGGCGTGACGCCGCGAGTCCGTTCAAGCTGCTCTGAGATAGTCGCCTCGGGGTTGAGGGGCTGATGTCCACGGACCGTCGCCTGCAGTCGGGTATGACATTCAGATGGCGCGGGTGTCGCTGGCCCTGACCGCTCGCACCACGTTCCCCTCCAGTTCCAGAATCTCCAGCCGATAGCCGTCGATTGACATCCCGGCGTTGCCCGCCGGGAAAGCCTCCAGGTGTTCGAGGATCAGGCCGCTCAGGGTCTTGGGGCCATCCGTGGGGAGCAGCCAGTCCAGCGCCCGGTTGATATCGCGTACGTTGGCGGTACCGGTAATCACATAGCTGCCATCGCGCTGCGGGAAGATGTCGTCGTCCGGGTCGGTGAGGTTGGAGGTGAAATTGCCGACGATCTCCTCGAGGATGTCGGCCAGTGCGACCAGGCCCACGACGTCGCCGTACTCGTCCACCACGATGCCAAGCCGGCGCTTCTTCTGCTGGAAGTTGAGCAGCTGGGTGTGCAGCGGGGTACTCTCGGGAATGAAGTAGGGTTTGTCCATTTCGCGCTCGAGCGCGTCGCGGTCAAGCCCCCCACCCGTGAGTACGCGGCCGATATTGCGCAGGTGCAGAACACCGACGATGTCGTTGATGTCGTCGCG
>JAWLGG010000483.1:0-2931 GCA_041685155.1 Chromatocurvus sp. | reverse complement strand
TACACTGTTTGGCCTGTCCGGGCAGGAGCTGCCGGCGGACAGGCAGGCCCGCAGCCCGACACCCAACACCGGCGGAGCGACACCATGAGCGAGACCACCTACCGCGACCTCTCGATCAACGGGCTGTGGAAGAACAATCCGGCCATCGTGCAGCTGCTGGGCCTGTGCCCGCTGCTGGCCGTCACGGGCACGGTGGTGAATTCCCTGGGGCTGGGGCTGGCGACCCTCATGGTGCTGGTCTGCTCGAATACCGCGGTGTCGATGATACGGCACATCGTGTCGGACGCCGTCCGCCTGCCGGTCTTCGTGATGATCATTGCCTCCGCGGTGACCTGCATCGAGCTGCTGATGCAGGCGTTTACCTACGAGCTGTACCAGATTCTGGGTATCTTCCTGCCCCTGATCACCACCAACTGCGTGATTCTGGGACGCGCCGATGGCTATGCCAGCAAGAACCCCATCGGCCCGGCGCTGTACGACGGGGTGATGATGGGTCTCGGGTTCGGGCTGGTACTCATCGTGCTCGGGGGCCTGCGGGAACTGGTGGGCACCGGGGCGCTGTTTGCCAACATGGAACTGCTGTTCGGTCCCGCTGCCGCCGGCTGGAAGATCGTGCTGTTCGACACCTCGCAACCCTTCCTGCTGGCGATACTGCCACCGGGGGCGTTCATTTTTACCGGCCTGCTGATCGCCCTGAAGAACCTCATCGACCGGCAGCTGGAAAATCGTCGCCGCGCACTGCGTGAGCAGCCTGTGCGCGGCAGCAAGCGTGTTCGCGTGACCGGCGCGGTCAGCTGACGGGCGTCACGCGGGGACAGACCACCCGCGCCCTCGGGGGGCAGCGGTCTCGCCTGGCTAGAGCTCCGGGTTCACTGCCAGCGTGCCGAGAATGTCGTCCACGGCAGCATCGTCCATGCCGGCATTGCTTGCGTCGCAGCTGTAGGTAACATAGAGCAGAAGCGGGCCGCTGGCGACACACCACTCGCGGATTGCCGCGCCGTCATCGCGCAGCGTGCGCTGCACGCCCTGCAGTGCTCCCAGCGCGCAGTCTTTCCAGGCCGGCTCACTGCCCTGCTCCTCGGCAAACCTGCGCGTCTCCTGGCGGGTAAAGCGGTCCTGCGGGTGACGCAGTTCGGTGAGCTCGATACAGCCGACGCCATCGCTGTCGCCGATCACGACACACCCATCCTCATCTTCCTCCGCCACCCATTCCGGAGGCAGCAGCAGAGACCACCATTCGGTTTCAAGTACCATCACTGTCGTGCTTCCCTGTCCAGGACATCAGTATCGCATCTTCACGCCCATCGCCCGCCACGGCAGGATAGTAGCCCCGACGGCGACCATCGCTGACAAATCCGCAGCGCCGGTACAGGGCAAGGGCGGCTCTGTTTGTCTCGCGGACCTCAAGCAGGCAGCGGTGAACGCGCCGGCGCTCGAGCGCATCGAGCAGTGCCTGCAGCAGCAGACCCCCGAGACCCTGGCCCCGCACCCTCGAACTGACGGCGATCAACAGCAGGGAGGCCTCATTCAGTACCAGCGTCACCAGGCAGAACGCCTCGATACGACCGTCGCCGGACTCAGCCACCAGGAGCAGTCGGCGATCGCCGTCCCGGGGCGACGGGACCCGCAACCAGTCTCTTGGCAGGGCCTCTGCCCCCGCCTCCGCATTGACTGCGGGCAGCGCAGCGGCATCTCCCGGCCTGGCGGGGCGCAGTCTCCATGCCATCGGGTCAGCGCGGGCGCAGGTCGCGCCAGGCGTCGCGCTTTAGCAGCGGATCCCGAAGCATGTCGCGGGTGGCACAGGTCGCCAGTACCGGTTTGCCGGGAGGCACCTCACCCAGCCTGTCACGCGCGGGCTGCCCGAGAAGAATCAGTCGCTCGCAATCACCGGCGTTCATCTGCCGCTGGACAAAGGCCGACAGGGCGGCGAGCGCTGCCTCCGCCCCCTGGTCAAACTGTGGATTCCGGTGCATGGGCCAGGTGAACTGGTTGACGCCGACCGGATCCGCCGGCCAGCCGAGTGCGCGGCAGATGGCGCGCATCAACTGCACCTGGTCCCGGCCGAGAACGCCATCGGGCAGTTCCTCGAGCCACAGACAGCCTCCGAGCGCAACCGCCGCCAGCGTAAACGGGGTCAGAGCCGAAGCCGCAGGCACCGTTCGTGGCTCAGCCGCTCGCTGCCGCGCCGGGACGGACGGCACGCCCGCATCGGGCTCCGGCGACAGCGGCGGTACCCGCACGGCGGCGCGCGTCGGGGGGGGATTCTGCGCCGGGTGACTTGCGGTGCGCTGCTGGTCCGGCTGCTCATCGACTGCGTCTGATTCAGTGAACCACAGCGGCGATGCCGCGGCACCCGGCAGCGGATAACGCGCCCGGTACAGGCTCAGGCCCATCGCCTCGAGGGTGGCCTGACTCGCCATGATGTTGTTTTCGACCATGCGCGGATGGTAGCAGTTTTCCACCAGCGGCTATATCCAGCGCCAGCCATGCTGCGCGAAAAAGCGCCCCGCCGACTGCAGGAACCAGCGCACGTGACGCCAGCCTTTGGCAGCGGCATAACCACCGTAGTGCACAATCTGAACCGAGGGGACGTACATCAACCGGCCGTGCACCCGCAGGCGCAACGACAGGTCGAAGTCCTCAAAATACATGAAGTAGAGCGCGTCGAACCCGCGCACCCGCCGCACCGCGGTGCCCCGAAGCAACATGAAGCAGCCACTGATCAGGGGCACCTCGACCGGCGACTCGCCGCGGCAGACATCGCGCATCTCGTAGGCGGCAATCCGCGTCGCGAACCGGCGGCGCAGCCAGCCCGGTGCAAAGCCGCGCAGCGCCAGCACGAGCACCGACGGGTAGCGCTTGCACAGGTATTCCCGGTTGCCCCCGGGCGCCGATGAACGCGGACTGACGGCGACAACCCCCTGGTCGCGG
>JAWLGG010000482.1:0-2944 GCA_041685155.1 Chromatocurvus sp. | reverse complement strand
CCACCCCGTAACCCGACATGTTCGAGCTGAGCCCCACGGACTGGATAGCCATCGAGGTTACCCTCAAGCTCGCGCTGTACACCACGCTGATCCTGCTGGTGATCGCCACGCCGATCGCCTGGTGGCTGGCCAACGGGCGCGGCTCCCCCAGCGTGCGCACCGCGGTGCAGGCCCTCGTCGCCCTGCCGCTGGTGCTGCCCCCCACCGTGCTCGGCTTCTACCTGCTGGTGCTGCTCGGCCCGGCCGGCCCGGTCGGCACCACGCTGGAGAGCTGGGGCCTGAACCACCTGGCCTTCACCTTCCAGGGCATCCTGATCGCCTCGGTGATCTACTCCCTGCCATTCGCCGTGCAGCCCCTGCAACAGGCCTTCGCCAACCTCGGCCGCCGGCCCACCGAGATCGCCGGCTCCCTGGGCGCCGGGCGCATGGACCGCTTCTTCACCGTGATCCTGCCGATGTCGCGCGGCGGCTTCATCGTCGCCGCCACACTCGCCTTCGCCCACACCCTCGGCGAGTTCGGCGTGATCCTGATGCTCGGCGGCGCGATCCCCGGCGAGACCCAGGTGCTGTCCATCCTGATCTACGACCACGCCGAGGCGATGGACTTCGCCTCCGCCCACCGCCTGTCGCTAGGCCTGCTGATCTTCGCGTTCGCCGTGCTGTTCGTGGTCTATGCCATCAACCGCCGCTTCGACACGGTGCGCCTGTGACCCGACCCACGAGCGAAACCCTGCGCATCCAAGCGCGGCTCGAACGCCCCGGCTTCGCACTGGACGTGGACACCGCCTTCCCGCTGGAGGGCGTCACCGCCCTGTTCGGGCGCTCCGGCTGCGGCAAGACCACCTTGCTGCGCATCATCGCCGGGCTGGAACACCCGCCCGGCGCCGAGGTCCAGTTTCGCGATACCGCCTGGCAGTCCGGCAAGAACCTCGTCCCGCTGCACCGCCGCCGCGTCGGCCTCGTGTTCCAGGAATCCACCCTGCTCCCGCACCTGAGCGTGCGCGGCAACCTGCTCTACGGCTACAAGCGCACGCCGGAGCCCCTGCGCCGCCTGCACCTGGACGAGGTCGCCGACCTCCTCGGCATCGACGAGCTGCTGGACCGCCGCGCCGACCAACTCTCCGGTGGCCAGCGCCAGCGCGTCGCCCTGGGCCGCGCCCTGCTGATCAGCCCGGACCTGCTGCTGCTCGACGAACCCCTGAACGCCCTGGACACCCAGACCAAGCGCGAGATCATGCCCTTCCTCGCTCGCCTGTCGGACAGCACCGGCATCCCCACGCTGCTGGTGACCCACGCCCCGGAAGAAGTCGAACGCCTCGCCCACCGCGTCGCCTTCATGCACGACGGCCAGCTCGAACGCGTCGAACCCCTGCGCGACGCCCTGGCCCGCGCCGACTCCCCCCTGTTCCGCGAAGAAGGCGCCGTCTCCGTCCTCCAGGGCGAACTCGGCCCGCCCGACGAACACGGCCTCCATCCCTTCGGCCCCCCGGACGCACGCTATCGCGTACCGACCACACCCGGCTCAACCAACGGCGCCGGAAGCCAAGCCCGCCTGCGCATCGACGCCCGCGACGTCTCCATCGCCCTCTCCCCACCCCAGGACGTCTCCATCCTCAACATCATCCCCGTCACCATTGAGGCCCTGCACGAAGCCCCCGGCCACCACGGCCCCGCCCGCATACTCGCCGTATGCCGGCAGGACGACGGCCAGACGTTGATGGCGGAGCTGACGCGGCTATCTGCCGATCGGCTTGGTCTCAGGCCCGGAACCCCCGCCCATGCGCTCGTCAAGTCCGTCGCCTTTCTCGACTGAACGGCGCTCGCTTACGCCGCGAATCGGACCAACCACCGACCGGCTCGCAAATCCACAATGTGCGTGCCAGAATCGAGCTGAGGACCATGCTAGACGGCGCAGACCCGACCTGCCGCCTCCCACAACCTGTCTACGCCGCAACATATCCAGGATCCATCGTCGCCCATGCCCCATAACCCGCTGAATACACGCCCATTCCTGCCGCCCCCTAACCCGGGATATATAGCGAGCACGTTCAACCAATATCCGTGCGCGCTATCTAATCACTGTTATGCGGTTTCCAACTCTGTACGATATTCCTAACGTACAGGCCGATATTCGACAGGAAAGACCGGAAAGTAAACGCGCTAGTTTGGCGGGTCTCAGGCGCGAGATTCTGATTGTCCTAACAAGGACGTGCCGGCCTATTTGCTCTTTTAAGAACCATATTAGTAGGAGTCAGTAATGCAGTGTGGGTATAGCGGATCACTTACGGAGTTCATAGACACGAACGTACCGGAGATCATCAAGAAACTTGAGAAGTTTGTTCCGGATTCTGGTGAATCGCAGATTCGAGCTTGGCGTGATTCGATTAATCTGCTTCGTCGTATTGTCAAAGTGCTGGCGGACCAGCACACGCAATTGTTGTCCGAGGCTTTTGTTATTCTGGAATATCATGTTCCGCTTGAGTCGAGACGAATTGATGCCCTTCTCCTCGTTCGCGGTAGCGCAATTGTCGTTGAGTTCAAAGGAAGGCAAAGTGCAGGCCAGGCAGATATCGACCAGGCGGCCGCGTATGCGCGGGACTTGCGCGCTTACCACAGAGACTGCGCCTCGCTGAATACCATTTGCTTTCTGGTCCTAACTCGCTATTCCGGTGCTCCCTATGTTGCTGGCGACACTTGTGTGATTGGCGAGAATGCTCTTCCCAGTGAAGTGGTTAGCTGCGTGAATGCAAATGCCCCAGTGCCCGATCTGTTAGGGTTTTTGGCGGAAGACAGTTACCAGCCACTGCCTTCGCTAATCAAAGCGGCCCGCGAGTTGTTCAGTTCAGGGTCCTTGCGCCGGATACATCGTGCTGCTACGGCTACCGAGCCAACATTGGAAGTATGCTCAACTATCGTTCATGAAACCGCTAAGCTTAAGCGGCGA
>JAWLGG010000481.1:0-2951 GCA_041685155.1 Chromatocurvus sp. | reverse complement strand
GAAAGTGGCAGTGTGTTTGTGCAGATTTCGGATGAGAATCTGCATCATGTCAGGGAATTATTGGATGAAGTCCTCGGGAGTGAAAATTTTGCTGGCCAAATCAGCTATGTGACAACCAGTACGCAGAGCCGTGGGCTATTGCCATCCGTTAACGATTCGGTGCTCTGGTACGGCAAGAACATTGAGAAAACAAAATACAATCAGCTATTCCTGCCTAAAGAGTTTGGCGGGGCTGGAAGTAAGGGCTACGACTGGCTTGAGCTGGAAGACAAGAATCAACATCGGAGGCTTTCTAAGGAAGAAAGATCTCAAGAGCAGCCTATACCAGATGAATGCAAAGTATTTGCGGCAAGTGATATGACATCTTCTCATGAGAATCCCTCCGAGCCATTTGAATTTCAGGGAAGGCAATACTCCCCAGGTCGACGCTATTGGTCTACGCACCGAGATGGGCTGGAAAGGCTAAAGAATGCTAATCGCCTCATTGGTCTTGGCAACTCTTTGCGATACAAGCGCTATTTCACTGACTTTCCAGTGTACCCGTTAAACAATTTTTGGAGTGATACGGGCGTTGCAGGGTTTAGTGACAGAAAGCTTTACGTTGTACAAACAAACGAAAAAGTGATTCAGCGTTGCCTTCTTATGACTACGGATCCCGGTGATCTTATTTTGGACCCCACCTGCGGCTCCGGCACCACCGCCTATGTCGCCGAACAATGGGGCCGACGCTGGATCACCTGCGACACCTCCCGTGTCCCATTGGCGCTGGCCCGTCAACGCCTGTTGACGGCCACCTTCCCCTGGTACGAGCTGAAGGAGCCGCAGCGCGGCCCGGCCGGAGGCTTTGTCTACCAGCGCAAGCAGAACCGCAAGGGCGAGGAAGTGGGCGGTCTGGTGCCGCGCATCACGCTCAAATCCATCGCCAACAACGAAGAGCCGGAGATGGTCACGTTGGTGGACCGGCCGGAACAGAACAAAAAGACAACCCGGGTCTGTGGCCCCTTTACGGTGGAGGCCACCATCCAGGCGGCGACGGTGCTGGATGAACAGGCCGCCGCGGCAACCACCGAGACGCCGGCCAGCTACCAGAATCCCCGCGCCTATCTGGACCGCATGATCGAGGTACTGCGCCGGGCACATACCCTGCGGCTGCCCGGCAACCAAGCGCTGGAACTGGAGTCGGTACGGGCGGTGGCTGATTGCGAGTGGCTGCATGCGGAAGCGAAAACCGAGGGGAATGGCAACGTCGGTCAGCGGGTGGCCGTCGCCTTCGGGCCGGAGGACGGTGCAATTCACTCGCAGTTCGTCTACGAGGCGGCGCGGGAGGCGCACTTCCTCAAGTACGACCAGCTCTACCTGTTCGGTTTTGCCATCCAGGCCAAGGCGCGGGAGCTGGTGGAGGACCGCGCCAAGCTGCGCATTCCGGTGACCTATGTCAGCGTGACGCCGGATGTGGTGATGGCGGACCTGCTCAAGACCAGCCATACCGATCAAATCTTCTCGGTGACGGGACTGCCGGATGTCAGGCTCAAGCCCGCCGGCCAGCGGGAAGACGGGCAGCCGCTCTATCAGGCCGAAGTGCTGGGGCTGGACATCTTCAACCCGGCAGACCTGGAAACGCGCTCCATCGACGCGGAGAACCTGCCCTGCTGGATGCTGGATACCGACTACAACGGGCTCGTGTTCTGCGCCTCACAGGTTTTCTTCCCGCGCACCGCCGCTTGGGACAACCTGAAGAAATCGCTGAAAGCTGAGTTCGATGCCGATGTGTGGGAACACCTGGCCGGCACGGAGTCGGAGCCCTTTGTTCTGGGCGAGAATCGGCGGATCGCGATCAAGGTAATCGATGAGCGGGGCAACGAGCTGATGGTGGTGCGCAGCGCAGACGAGGCGGAGCAATGAGCGAGCAGCAGAACCCGACGCCGAGCGGCCCGCTGGAGGTCGAATCGCCGATCATCAACTCGCCGTTCTACGAGCCCCGCTTCCACTGGCAGATTCGCAAAGGGGAACCGCCGGTGAAGGCCGAGGGCCGACGCCCTGCGAGCTATTACTTCCGCGTGCCGGAACACGCCCAGCGGGGACGCCGGCAGGGCGGGGAACAGGATCTGTTTGGCGAGGCGGATGTCGGCCAGGAAGAAGAGCTGGCCTTGGTCAATCTGCTGCGCCAGCGGGTGGTCGCCTGGCGCAAGGGTGAGCTGACCGGGCGCGAATACGATGGCGCCTCAAACGTCAGCCGGGAACTGCTGGCCCTGTGGCGCTCCGAGGACCGCATGCAGCGCCTGTTCTTTGCGCAGATCGAGGCAGCGGAGACCATTATCTTCCTCAACGAGGCGGCCGCTCCGTACCGCAAGGACATTCCCAAGATCCCGGTCGACGAGCCCGGGACTGAAGCGAAGGAGAAGGGTTTCCAGGCCTTCACCCGCTATGCCTGCAAGATGGCCACTGGGACCGGCAAAACCACCGTCATGGGCATGCTGGCTGCGTGGTCGATCCTGAACCGAGTCGCAACACCCACCGACGACCGCTTCACCGATACGGTGCTGATCGTCTGCCCCAATGTGACCATTCGCGAGCGCTTGCAGGAGCTGGACCCGGCGCGCGGCGATCTGAGTCTGTACCGAACTCGCCAGCTTGTGCCGCCGCACCGCATGGAGGAGCTGCGGCGCGGTGAAGTGATGATTGCCAACTGGCACCGGCTGGCCAAGCAGGAAACCAGCACCGTCAACGGTCAGTCCGCCAAGGTGGTCAAGACCGGCGAGCCGGTGGAGGTAGTCAAGAACGCCGGCAAGAAGAACGAGACCCGGGAGATCAAGTATTTCGAGTCGGACAAGGCCTGGTTCAAGCGCATCCGGCAGGAGCTGGGATCGGGCCGCGGGCGCGCGCCGCACTGGCTGGTGTTCAACGACGAAGCCCACCATGCCTACCGGCGCGGCGATCGGATCACGGACGAG